>JASHQO010000417.1 GCA_030039105.1 Xanthobacteraceae bacterium | reverse complement strand
CTCCAGGATCAGTCCGTAGACGCCGATCAGCAGCAGGATGAAGGCAACGTTGGGGTTGGTGATCAGCGTCAGCAGCTCGGTGCGCCAGTCCGGCGTCACCGTCACCACTTCGAGATTCGCAGTCGCGAGCTGCATCGGCTTGCCGGCGACCGTGACGGTGCGGCCGTCGATCTGGCGCAGCAGGTCCGGCACGTTATCGGCGACGGCGTCGACGACGTGCAGCGACAGCGCCTCGGCGGCCGGGATGCTCACCGCCGAGCGCACCGCGTCGGCGGCCCAATCGGCGTTGCGGCCAGAGACCGCGGCGAGGCTCTTGATATAGGCGATGGCGTCGTTGACGACCTTGCGCGTCTCGGTGTCGTCGCCGGATTTTTGCTTGTCCTCGCCGCCGGGCAGCATCGGACTGCCGAGCTGGACCGGCGTGGCGGCGCCGATATTGGTGCCCGGCGCCATGGCGGCAATCGCGCTCGCATAGGCGATATAGGTGCCGGCGCTGGCGGCGCGCGCGCCGCTCGGCGCCACGTAAGTGACGACCGGCACCGGCGACGCCAGCATGGCGGCGATGATCTGGCGCATCGAGATATCGAGGCCGCCCGGCGTATTCATGCGCAGCACGACGGCACCGACCTTGTCCGGCGTCGCCTGGTGCAATTCGCGCACCACGTAGTCGGCGATGGCCGGGCCAATCACGCCGTCGACATTGAGCACAACGGCGCGCTCGGCGGCGCTTGCCGGAGCGGCAAGCACGGCCGGCACCATTGCCAGCAGGAACGACACCGCGCGCAAGCGCATCATGGCAGTCTTCCCGGAAGCCCAAGCGCCGGATGCATTATATGCTGGTCGCGCGGCGGCGTCCCGCAACTGGCTACGACGTCGCCACCGCCCGCCGCGGCGCGCCGATCAACAGGGCGCCGAACGGGATGCGGCGGACGGCAAAGATCGTCAGCGAGCTCAACAGCAGCGTAACGCCGAAAACGATCGTCGCCTTGACCGCGGCGAACAGCGCCGCGCCGAGCAGGGCATATTGCAGCCAGACGACGAAATCGTAGTGCACCAGATAGAGGCCGTAGGCATTGGCGGACAGACTGTCGAGCAGCCGCGATTGCTTGGCGGCAAAGCGCAGGCTCGCGGCGATCAGGAAGAAGCAGCCGCTGGCGCAGGCGACGACGAAGCTGAGATCCGCGGCGATCTCGACGGCGAGCGGCGCAGCGCCTTTCATCGTCAAACCGGTCAGCCCCATCCACAGAAACAGCGAGGCCAGCGCCGCTCCGAGCCAGCGCGCCCAGTGCCGGGCCAGGATGCCATCGACGCTGACCAGCCCGCGATCGATGCCGGCGGCGCCGACGCCGACGCCGGCAAAGAAGAAGACGGCATACAGCAGCGGCCGGCAAAACTGCACGGCCAGCAAGCCGCTGTCCGACCAGGCCCACGGCGTGAACGCCAGCGCCAACGGTACATAGGCCACCGCTGCGGCGGCAATCAGCACCGCGAAATATCGGCCGAAGCGGGTTGCGGCCGCGGCCGACCAGCGGCCGAGCGCATCGATCGCCTGCGGCGCGAGCCAATACAAGGCAACGACCGCGACGTTGAGCGCAAGTAGCTGCCACAAGAACCACAGCGGCCCGTTGGTCCAGAACGGCAGCGCCAGCCACGCGTTGCAAAAGGCGGAGAAGCGCGGGTCGGACGCGGTCACCAGATAAGCCGGATAGAGCGCCAGCGGGATCAATACGAGGGTGCCGAACACGAAGGGCAGGCCGAGCCGGATGACGCGGTCGCGCAGGAAGGCCCAGCCGCTCTTGCGCCTGAGGCTCGGCGCCACGAACAAGCCGGACAGGAAAAAGAACAGCGCCATCAGGTAGACGTCCTGCCAGGCGCAAAACAGGTCGAAGCCGAAGAAGCGATGGCCGTCGACGATCGGGAACGACCGCCAGCCCCAGGGCGGACTGGAGAAATCGGCGACCTTGACCGGGACCCAGACCAGATAGGCCAGCATCGCGTGGAACGCTACGACGATCAGGATGGTGATCGCCCGCAGATTGCTCAGCGCCAGACTGGACGGGGACGGTGAACCGCTGCGCGCCATGAGCATCAAATCTCGAGCATCAAATCTCGGACAGCCTAATCAAGCCATGCAATACGATCGTGAGCCCGCAACGGCCCGCTCTTTAAGTAGCGTGCGCGTCACACCAGGTTCGGCCTTTGCAGGAATAACCCCTAAAGCCGGATCGGGTTGCGTCGCCGGCGGCATCGGAGCGATCGCTCGATGGCTGGAACCTGCTGGGATTCACCGCGGAATCGGCCGCATATTGGGCAGTCCGGCGTCCCGAAATCACCGCATTGTCGGGCCAGCGTTTCTGGGCCATCAATGCGGGCAATTTGATTCTGCGTCCACGGCGAATGGAGAAGTGCATTGGCAATGCGATTGGCAAAGTTGGCGATGACGGGTCTGCTGGCAAGTCTGGCGGCCGTTGTCGTCGCCGCACATTCTACGGTTGCGCAGGAGCCTTCGGCGGTCGGCCTGTGGCAAAAGATCGACGCCGAAACCCAAAAGCCGGTTATCTGGTTTCTGTTCCTCGAGAACGAAGGCACCTATCAGGGCGTGATCGCCAAGATGTTTCCGCGCCCAGGCGATAAGCCGAACCCGACCTGTTCGAGTTGCCGCGACGACCGCAAGGATCAGCCGCTGCTCGGCCTGGCGCTGATCCGCGACATGAAGCCGAGCGGCCAAAACTACAACGGCTCGGTCTATGAGGGCGGCACTATTCTCGATCCGCGCGACGGCAATATCTACAATGCCATGATGACGTTGAGCCAGGACAACCAGTCCCTGACCGTGCGCGGCTATCTCGGCATCTCGCTGTTTGGTCGCGACGAGATTTGGTACCGGCTGCCGGACACCGCGTACAAGGAGCTCGATCCGATCGTCGTCGCCAAGTATCTGCCCGGCCAAACGACGACCGGCAGCATCGCGATGAAGCACAAGCAGCCATCATCGCCCAAGATGATGGGATACGCCCCGCGCTGAAGCTTGCGCGCGCCGTGGCGGCGCGCGGCGGCTCGATAAAATCTGCCGCTACTCGATGACGCCGAAATCGCAGCCCGCCGCGGCGTAGCGGTAGCGCGGCACGCCGTAGCGGTCCTGCGCGACGACCGGCCGGCAACGCTGCAGCCAGCGGTGATCGCGCTCGGTGGCGCGCGCCTTGTCCTCGTCGCTCTGCGGTTGCGGCACCGTCCGGATATACGGGTCGCCGGCGGGCACCCATCGGGTGATGCACTGCGACGCACGCCAGCCGCCGAAGCAGGTGTCGACGCGGAGATAGTCCTCGGCGGCAGCGGCCGACGTCGCGGCCGACAGCGTCAACCCGCCGGCGACCGCCGCGACAGGCCACAAGGCCGAAAGCGATTTTCTGCTCAAGTTTGACACAACGCGCTCCCTGGGCGCGCTACCGACATTGCACTCGGCCGCGCCGTCATTCACCGCGCCAAGCGTGATCCTTTCGGGACACACGCCGGGCGTCAGCCCGGAGGGAGCAAGGCCGATGCCAACGGCTTTGCCCTGTTTCGATACAGCGCCGGTCATTCCGAGGCGCCGCGAAGCGGCGCAAGCGCCGAGGCGCCGCGAAGCGGCGCAAGTGCGATGACGTTAGCGTTAACGGCGGACGATGACCGGCAGGCGGCGCCGTTCCCAACCGCTTTGCTCGAGCTCGGGGACGATGTCGTCGGCCTGCGGATAGCCGAGACAAAAATAGCCGATGAATTTCCATTCGGCCGGAACCTCGAGCTGCGCCGCCACGGCAGCGGGATCGAGGATCGACACCCAGCCCATGCCGATGCCTTGGGCGCGCGCGGCGAGCCAGATAGTGTGCACCGCGGTCACCGCCGAGTATTCGATCATCTCCGGCATGGTGTGACGGCCGAGGCCGCGGCCTTGCGCGGTGGCGCGATCGGCGAACACCGCCAAATGGCACGGCGCCTCGTCCAACCCGGCAAGCTTGAGCTGCGCATAGCGGGCGGCGCGGTCGCCGCTTTGCGCCATGAGCGCCGCGGCATTGCAGGTCGCGAAATTTTTCCGGATCGCGGCGCGGCGCGCCTCGTCCTCGACGATGACGAAGCGCCACGGCTGGCTCAGGCCGACCGATGGGGCGAGACAAGCAAGCTCGATCAGCGCTTCTGCGGCGCCGGGCGACAACGGATCGCGGCGGAAGCGGCGCACGTCGCGGCGCCAGATCAGAAGCTCGCGCAGACGCGCACGGAACGCCGGATCGAAGCTTATCGGTCGCTCCGTCCCTCTGTCCTGCGGTATCGTGTTGGCGCTCATCAGCAAAACTTAGCGGTTGTCGCGGAACGCATCCATCGCCATCTGCAGACGCCGCCAGTGCCGCGGCTGCGCCGGCAAGCCGAAGCGTAGCCACGTCGGGTTGGCGGCAAAGCTACGCACCAGGATGCCGGCGCGACCGAGGTGATGGAACAGCGCATTCGCCTGCGGCGTTCGCGCCAGGCGGAACAACGCGGTGCCGCCCTCGACGACAAGCCCGGCGCCGATCAGGATGGCGTCGAGCCGTTGCGACGCCTGCGATAGCCGGCTTCGCGTCTGCTCGATCCAGGCCGCATCCGCCAGCGCCGCAGTGCCGATCGCCAGCGCCGGCCCGGACACCGCCCAAGGCCCAAGGCTTGCGGCAAGCCGCGCCGCGGGCACGCGATCGAGCACGGCAAAGCCGAGGCGAATGCCGGCAAGCCCGAAGAATTTGCCGAACGACCGCAGCACCACCACATTGCCGCGCGCAACCTCGCCGGCGAGGCTCGCGTCCCGCGGCCCGACATCCATGAACGCCTCGTCGACGACGAGAACGCCGCCGCGCAGACGCAACTTGCCTGCCACCGCCAGCAAGGTGTCGCGGTCGATCAACCGGCCGTCGGGGCTGTTGGGATTGCCGACGACGGCGAGATCGGCGTCGGCGAGCGCACCGATCTCGCGCGCTTCGGTCACGCTGTGTCCGGCAAGCCGCGCCGCGCGGGCGTGCTCGTTATAGGTCGGCGACAAGACGACGGCACGGCCGGGCTGCACCAGGCCGGCGACGAGGGGCAGCAGAATCTGGGTGCCTGGCGCCGCGACAACGTTGGCGGCCGCCGGCGCGCCATACGCGCTCGCAGCGACCGTTGCGAGGCGGCCGCCGGCGGCCGCCTCCGGCAGGCGGGCAAACAGCGCGGCGCCGAGCGCGGGCAGCGGATAAGGATTGGGATTGATCCCGGTCGACAGATCAACGAATGGTTCGGGCGCAGTGGGAAACAGCCGCCGGGCGGCCGCCAGATCGCCGCCGTGCGGCAGCGGCTCGGCCGCGTCGTCGCAGGGGAAGATGTCCGTCGCGCTCGCGCTTTTGGCCATGCTGATCGAGCTCTGCGTCGGCTATCCGCCGGCGCTGTTGCGCGCCATCGGCCATCCGGTGACCTGGATCGGCCGCTTGATCGCCAGCCTCGACCGCGTGCTCAATCGCGAGGCGGACGGCCCGCAGCGACGGCGCGCGTTCGGCATGGTCGCGGTTGCGATCCTTCTTATCGTCGTCGGGACCATTGCCGTCATTGTCGAGCACGAATTGCTTCGCCTGCGCTTCGGCGTTGCCGCCACCGCGATCGTCGCCTCGAGCCTGATCGCACAGCGCAGCCTGCACCGCCACGTCGCCGATGTCGCCGCCGCGCTGGAGAGCGGCGGCATCGCCGCCGGCCGCGCCGCGGTGGCGAAGATCGTCGGCCGCGACACTACGGCCCTCGACAGTGCCGGCGTCGCCCGCGCGGCAATCGAAAGCCTCGCCGAGAATTTCTCCGACGGCGTCGTCGCGCCGGTATTTTGGCTCGCCATTGCCGCGCTCCCCGGGGCGGCACTCTACAAAGCAATCAATACCGCCGACAGTATGATCGGCCACCGCACGCCGCGCTACCAGGCGTTCGGCGCCGCCGCGGCAAAACTCGACGATCTGGCCAACCTGCCGGCGGCGCGGCTGTCGGCGCTGTTGCTGACGGCCGCGGCGGCTTTGCGCCCGGACACTTCGCCGGCCGCGGCGTGGCGCGCCGTGGCGCGCGACGCCGCCCGCCATCGCTCGCCCAATGCCGGCTTTCCTGAAGCGGCGATGGCCGGCGCGCTCGGCCTTGCGCTCGCCGGGCCGCGCAGCTACGGCGGCGTGACCGTCGACGACGCCATCATGGGCGACGGCCGCCGCGACGCCACGGCCGCCGATATCCGGCGCGCGCTGAGCCTTTACCGCTATGCCGACGCGATCTTGATCGCGCTCGTTGCCGCGATCGCCGCTCTCATCGCGCTAGCGTAAGCAGCCGATCGAGATCGATATGGGCGGCAAGATGCGCCGCCAGCGCATCGAGCGTGCGCTCGACCAGATCGTCATAGGCAATGCCGGCCGGCCCGGCGGCAAAACGCTGCAGCCAGGCCGCGCGCTGCCGGTCGTCGGCGAACAGCCCGTGCACATAGGTGCCGATCACCCGGCCGTCGGCCGACGTCGCGCCCTCGGCCGAGCCATCGGCGAGCCGCGCAAACGGCCGCGCGCGATCGTGACCTTCGGTCACGCCCATATGCATCTCGTAGCCGGAGAACGGCGCGCCATCGCGGGTCGCGCCCGCCACCGGCTCCAGGCGCTTGTCCCGCGATAGCGTCGTCGCCACGTCGAGCAGACCGAGGCCCTCGACCGTGGCCGGCGGACCTTCAATGCCATCGGGATCGGCGACGGTGCGGCCGAGCATCTGATAACCGCCGCACAGGCCGAGCACCATGCCGCCGCGGCGCCGGTGCGCGGCGATGTCGATGTCGAAACCGGCGGCGCGCAACGCTTCCAGATCGGCGACGGTCGCCTTCGAGCCGGGCAGCAGGATCAGGTCGGCGTCGCCGGGCAATGCCGCTCCGGGGCGCACCCGCACGAGATCGACCGCAGGCTCGGCATCGAGCGGATCGAGATCGTCGAAATTGGCGATGTGCGGCAGGATCGGCACCGCGATGCGCAGCCGCGCGTTCGCTTTCGCCGGCCTGCCGGCGTCGAGCGCCAGTGCGTCTTCGGCCGGCAGCAATCGCGCCTCGGCAAAGAACGGCACCAGCCCGAGCGCCTGCCATCCGGTCAGCCGCGCGACGCGCGCCATGCCGTCGGCGAACAGCGCCGGATCGCCGCGAAATCGATTGACGATGAAACCGCGGATCAGCGCCGCATCGTCGGGCGCGAGCACCGTCTTGGTGCCGACGAGGCTGGCAATGACGCCGCCGCGGTCGATATCGCCGATCAGCACCACCGGCACGTCGGCGGCGCGAGCAAAGCCCATATTGGCGATGTCGTTCTTGCGCAGATTGACCTCGGCGGCGCTGCCGGCGCCTTCGACCAGCACGACGTCGGCTGCGCCGCGCAGCCTTGCAAAACTGTCGAGCACCAGCGGCAACAGATCGCGCTTGATGTGCTGATAGGCCGCCGCCTTGGCGCTGCCGCGAGCGCGCCCTTGCACCACGATCTGGGCGCCGATGTCGCTTTGCGGCTTCAGCAAGACCGGATTGAAGTGCACGCTCGGCGGCACCCGCGCGGCGCGGGCCTGCAGCGCCTGGGCGCGACCGATCTCGCCGCCGTCCGCCGTGACCGCGGCGTTGTTCGACATGTTCTGCGGCTTGAACGGCCGGACCTCGAGGCCGCGTTGGGTGAAGGCGCGCGCCAGGCCGGCGACGATCAGCGACTTGCCGACGTCCGAGCCGGTGCCCTGAAACATCAGCGCGCGCGCCGCCATTCTTCAGTACTCGATGCCGGCTTGTGCCTTCACGCCGGCGGCGAAGTGATGTTTCACCAGCGTCATCTCGGTGACGAGATCGGCGGCGGCGATCAGCTCCGGCTTGGCGTTGCGGCCGGTGACCGCGACGTGCAGGCCGGCCCGGCGCGCGGTGAGCGCGGCGATCACGGCGGCAAGGTCGAGATAATCGTAGCGCAGCGCGATGTTGAGCTCGTCGAGGATGACGAGCCCAAAGCTCGGATCGGCCATCAGCTCCTGCGCCTTGGCCCAGGCGCGCGCCGCGGCGGCGACGTCGCGGGCGCGATCCTGGGTCTCCCAGGTGAAGCCCTCGCCCATGGTGTGCCACGCCACCTGGTCGCCGAACTGCTGCAGCGCATCGCGCTCGGCCGAATGCCAGGCGCCCTTGATGAACTGCACCACGCCGACGCGGTGGCCGCGCCCCAGCATGCGCAGCGCCAGCCCGAACGCCGCGGTCGATTTGCCCTTGCCGGTGCCGGTATGGACGATGAGCAGGCCCTTCTCGATGGTCTTGCTCGCGACCTCGGCGTCCTGCACCGCCTTGCGTTTGGCCATCTTGGCGCGATGGCGCTCGGCGTCGGCTTTGTCCGTCGCCTCGCTGGCTTTATCCATCGCTTCGCTCATGGCGCCTCCTTGAGGGTGAGCGGCAATCCGGCGACCACGAGAACGACGCGGTCGGCGCGCGCGGCTATGCGCTGATTGAGCACGCCTTGCAAATCGCGGAATCTCCGGCCGAGCGCGTGCTCCGGCACGATGCCGGAGCCGACCTCGTTGGCGACCAGCACCGCCGGCGCCTCGGCCGCGATCAACGCGGCCTCCAGTCGCGCCATTTCGGTTTCGACGTCGGCGTTCGCGAGCATGAGATTGGACAGCCACAATGTCAGGCAGTCGATCAGGACCGGCGTCGCTCCATTCGCTATCAGCGCCGCGGCAAGGTCGCGCGGCACCTCGATGGTGCGCCACTGGGCGCCGCGGCGTGTGCGGTGGGCGGCAATACGCTCGGACATCTCGGCGTCGAGCGCCTCCGCGGTGGCCAGGTAGGTCCACGGCGGCGGCAGCGCCGCGATCAAGCCTTCGGCGTAACGACTCTTGCCCGAGCGGGCGCCGCCGATGACAAAAGTGACCTTGGCTACGCTCGACATCGCGCCTCCGACCAAACGCACAAGCCGGCCGGCCAGATTGACAGGCCGGCCAATCGAAATCTATCACTAGCGGACCGACGGTCCCTCGTCAGAGGGCGAAAAGGGAATGCGGTGAGGCTTAAAGCGCAACGCGAGCGCCGGCCAAGTCCGTAGCTGCCCCCGCAACTGTGAGCGGGAAGTCTCGTCCGAATAAGCCACTGGTGGCGGTTCGAGCCGCCGGGAAGGTGGGGCGAGGCGCCGATCCGCGAGCCAGGAGACCTGCCGTCGACCGTGTCGACGCGACAAACATCGGTCGGGGTGCACCGGTGGATGATCCGAAAGACGGAAACGTCTTTCGGTCCTCGCTCGCGCCGGCGTCAGGCGGCAAGTCGCATCGAGCGACTTGCGCCGGGTCATGCGAGGACTCGATCCGTGCTCACCTTCCTGACATCCGCGGTCGACGATGCGTCGGCCGACCAGCGCGGCAAGATCGCCGCGATCTATGCTCTGCTGCTGATCGCGAGCGCCGTGGTCTGGACCTGGGCGTTCATCGCGCTTGCCGGACGGCCGACGCTGCTCGGCACCGCGTTCCTGGCTTACGTGCTCGGGCTGCGCCACGCCGTCGATGCCGACCACATCGCCACCATCGACAACGTGGTGCGCAAGCTGATGCAGGAAGGCAAGCGGCCCTATGCGGTCGGCCTGTTCTTCTCGCTTGGGCATTCGCTGTCGATCGCGGTGGCGGTGGCGGCGATCGCGGCCACGGCGTTCGCGCTGCAAGGCCGCTTTGCCGAATTCAAGGAGATCGGCAGCGTCATCGGCACCGGCGCTTCGGCGTTCTTCCTGCTCGCCATCGCCGCCATCAATCTCGTGATCCTGCGCGGCGTATGGGGCAGTTTCCTCCGCGCCCGGCGCGGCGGACCGGTCGAGGAGCAGGAGCTGAACCTGCTGCTGTCCGGCCGCGGATTGCTGTCGCGTCTGTTCCGGCCGCTGTTCCGCATGGTGTCGCGGAGCTGGCAGATGTTTCCGGTCGGCTTTCTGTTCGGGCTCGGCTTCGACACCGC
>JASHQO010000416.1 GCA_030039105.1 Xanthobacteraceae bacterium | reverse complement strand
GTCGACCTGCAGGAAGCCTATGCCACGCCGGAAGCAGTGGCGCAGCGGCAAGGTTCGGGCTACCTCAACCAGAACAGCTAGCACCGCTTCACGGCCTTGCGCACCATGTCGGCAAACGCCTCCTGCTCCTCGATGACGAGCCGCACCGGCAGGACGTTGCTGCGGGCCGCAAGCGTCGCCAGTGCCGGGTCGTCGGCCAGCCGGACGTAGTCTTTTTCCGTCGTGATGAGCACGAGGTTCGCCGCTTCGGCGCGCGCCAGCAGCGCCTGGGCGTCTGCCGCGCTGTAGCGATGGTGGTCGGCAAAGCTGGCACGGTCGCCGACCGCGACGCCGGCCTCGTCGAGGGTTGCAAAGAATTTTTCCGGATGACCGATGCCGGCGAAGGCCAGCACCTTGCGTCCGGCGAGCGCCGCGAGACTGCCGCGGTCGGGCGCGAGCCGGCCGTGGAAGATCGTGACGTTGTGCCGGCGCGCGGCGTCTAAAACCGCCGCGGCGCCGTCCGCCGGGCCGACGACGACGAGCGCCTGGGCGCGCGCGACCTGGACGTCGAGCGGCGCCCGCAGCGGACCGGCCGGAAAGATCCGGCCGTTGCCGATGCCGCGGCGGCCGTCGACCAGAACGACGGCGAGGTCCTTGTGCAGCGCCGGATTCTGAAAGCCGTCGTCCATGACGACGACGCTTGCGCCGCGAAGCCGTGCGGTCTTCGCTCCGGCGACGCGGTTGCGCGCGACGATGGTGGGCGCAAGCCGCGCCAACAGCAGCGGCTCGTCGCCGACGTCGGCGGCGCGGTGAAACGACGGATCGACGCGCAGCGGACCGACGACGCGGCCGCCATAGCCGCGGCTGAGAAAGAACGGCCGCTCGCGCGCCGCCAGCAACAGATGCGCCACCGCCAGCGCCGCCGGCGTCTTGCCGGCGCCGCCGACGGTCAGATTGCCGAGGCAGATCACCGGCACGCCGGCGCGCGCGCCTTGCGCCTGCATGCGCGCCGCGACCACCGCGCCGTAGAGCGCGCCGAGCGGAGCGAGCAACGCGCCGCCGGCGGGCCGCCACCAGAACGCCGGCTCGCCGATCACAGCATGATCCCGAAACGGCCCGTCCCGGACTTGATCCGGGATGGGCGCCGGTTTTCTGATGCGATCGCGCGCATCTAAGACGCTCGCTGCTCCAAGCGAAGCTGCACGAGATAAGGCTCGAGCGCGGCAAGCGTGCGATCGAGCGCGCCGCCGAGCTCCTTCACCACCTTGGCGCCGGCGTCGGCGGCCGCATTGCGCGACGCGGAATTCTGCAGCCATTCGCCGACCTGCTGCGCCAGCGCCGCGGCGTCGGCAACGAGCTTGGCGCCGCCGGCGTCATCGAGGATGCGGTAGATTTCGGCGAAGTTCGACACATGCGGGCCGTGCACCACGGCAGCGCCGAACCGCAGCGCCTCGACCGGATTTTGTCCGCCGTGGCCGATCAGCGAGCCGCCGACGAAGACGATCGGCGCCAGGCGATAGGTCAGGCCGAGCTCGCCGAGCGTGTCGGCGATGTAGACGTCGACGGTTTGCTTCGGCGCTTCGCCGCGCGAGCGCAAGCCGGCGGTCAGGCCCGCGGCCTTGGCGAGCTCGGCGACGCCGGCGCCGCGCTCGGGATGGCGCGGCGCGATGACGGTGAGCAGCCCCGGATGCTTGGCGCGCAGCCGGCGATGCGCGGCGATGACGGCGCTTTCCTCGCCGTCATGGGTCGAGGCGGCGGCGATCACCGGGCGAATGCCGACGGTCAGCTTCAATTGGCGCAGCGTCGCCTCGTCGACCGGCGGCGGCGGCACGTCGAGCTTGAGATTGCCGGTCGAGACGACGCGCGGCGCGCCGAGCTCGCCGTAGCGCGCCGCATCGGCCGCCGACTGGGTCAGGCACAGATCGAAATGCGCGAGCAGGGCGGCGATCGCGCCGTGCACGCGGCGCCAGCGGCGGAACGAGCGCTCCGACAGCCGGCCGTTGACCATCAGCATCGGCACGCGGCGTCGCCCGGTTTCCAGGATCAGGTTGGGCCACAGATCGGACTCGACGAACAGCGCCAGATCCGGCCGCCAATGATCGAGGAAGCGCCCGACATAGCGCGGCGCGTCGAGCGGGATGAACTGGTGCAGTGCGCCGGCCGGCAGGCGGTGCTCGGCCAGCGCCGCCGAGGTCACGGTGCCGGTGGTGACCAGGACGGCGAAGTCGCGCGCCCGCAGCCGCTCGATCAGCGGCACCACCGCGAGCATTTCGCCGACGCTGGCGCCGTGGATCCAGATCAGCGGGCCGTCGGGCCGCGGCTCGCCGGCTTCGCCGCGCCGTTCGGCGAGCCGCGTCGGGTGCTCCTTGCCGCGCTCGAGGCGGCGCGCCAACAAATGCGGCGCCATCGGCGCCGCGGCGAACGACGCGAACTGATAAAGTCGCAACGCCAGCGGCAGACGATTGGGCACGCGTGATCTCCCAAGATGATGCCGCCTGAATTAGCGCCGGTCGACAATCTCATAAGCGCGCTTGGTGGCGACATTGAGCCGATCTTCGAGCAGTTGGCGCGCCGCTTCAAGCGCCGCGTCGTCGGCGTCGGCGGCAACCCGCACCGCTTGCGGAACCACGCCGGCGCCGCGGCCGAACGGCAGATTGATGGTCGAGCGGTCCCAATTGTTGAGCACGATGCGATGCGTCGTGGCGATGGCGATGGGATGGATCGGCCGCCCGGTGATTTGCGCGAGCTTGACGATGCCGAGCCCGGCCTTGCGCGACACCTTCGGCACGTCGGCGGAGAGCGCGACCGAGTAGCCTTCGGCGAGCGCGTCGATCATGCCCTGGAACGCGGCGACGCCGCCTTTGTGCACGAAGCCGCCGGCGTGATTGCCGGAGCCGCGGATGGTGCCGACGCCGAGCCGCTCCGCCGCAATGGCGTTGACGTCGCCGTCGTGGTGCATCGAGACCAGCATCTTGACCTTGTACGACGACTTGCGCGCATTGGTGGCGAGCAGATGCTGGCCGTGCCAGAACGCGATGATGATCGGCATATCGGCTTCGGCGCGGTCCCAGGCGTCGGCCGGCTCGACCGTCAGGGTCACGGTCTTGTCGATGAAGCGGATGTATTCCGCCGCCGCGATCCCGACCGCTATCTTTGCCCAATGCTGCCGGCCGATGCGCCGCCAAATCCGCATGCCGTCTCTCAGTGCCGTGGCGCGCCGCTTCCGGGATCGAGCAGCCGGTGCATGTGGACGATGAAGTAGCGCATCTCGGCGTTGTCGACGGTGCCCTGGGCCTTGGCTTTCCAGGCCGCGTAGGCGCTGGCATAGTTCGGATAGATGCCGACGATATCGAGCTTGCTCAGATCCTTGAACGTAATGCCGGCGACGTTCTCCAGCTCGCCGCCGAACACCAGGTGCAGAAGCTGCTTGGGCACGTCCGACACGATGAGCGCTCCACGTTTGGAAAGGTCCGCGTTCAAGGAGTGGCGAGGCGTTCATCCCTGATGATGTCGATCAGCGCCGCGTGCCTGTCCCGGCCGGCTGCAACCAGCGCCCCGTGCCGCGGCACGGGGCGATTATAGGTCACAGCGACGCCGGTAAAAGACGTCAATGCGCCGCCCGTTTCGTGCACCAAAAGGTCGGCTGCCGCAAGGTCCCAGTCGTTGCTGCTGCCGCCGACAAAGGCGGCGTCGAAGGTTCCCTCGGCAACCCGGGCGAGGCGGAGCGCCAGCGAATGGGTGCGCGGCATCGCCTCGAACGGCGGCAGCGCCGCCTGCAGCCGGGCGAGAAAATTGCGCGGCCCGCCGATGCGCGCGTTCGCCAACGTCGCGCCCGGCGCGGCCTTGATCGCGACGCCATTGCGCGTCGCGCCGCGCCCGGCGACCGCCACGTAGAACTGATCGAGCACCGGCGCATAGAGGCACGCCGCGAGCGGCCGGCCGTCTTCGACCAGGGCTACCGACACCGCCCATTCCGACAGGCCGCCGATATAGGCGCGCGTGCCGTCGATCGGATCCACGATCCAGACGTAGCGCGCCTCAAGCCGCGCCGCATCGTCGACGCTCTCTTCCGACAGCCAGGCGATGCCGGCATTGCCGGCGGTGAGCCGCTGGCGCAGCAGATTGTCGGCGGCGACGTCGGCTTCGCAGACCGGCGACTGCGCTTCGCCCTTGGTCCAGTTGTGCACCGGCTTGCCGAACATCGACAGCGCCAGCGCGCCCGCTTCGCGGACACCGTGTTCCAGTCGCGCCAGTTGGCTTGCGAGGTCGACCTCAGTGGCCGGCAACGGTCAAACCCTCCACGCGCACGGTCGGCGCATCGGTGCCGTAGCGGAATTTCAGATCGTTGGCCGGCGTGAGACTCTTGAACATCTCGGCCAGATGGCCGGCGATGGTGACCTCGCTCACCGCGAAGGTCGGCTTGCCGTGCTCGATCCAGAAACCCGATGCACCGCGGCTATAGTCGCCGGTCACCAGGTTGACGCCCATGCCGATCAGGTTGGTGACCAGAAAGCCGTCCTCGATCTCGGCGATCAATTGCTCCGGACTGAGCGTGCCGGCGGCGAGATGCAGGTTGCTCGGGCCGGGGGAGGGGGTGGACGACACGCCGCGGTGGGCGTGGCCGGTCGACTGCAGATCGAGCTCGCGCGCGGTGGCGCTGTCGAGGAACCAGGTTTTCAGCACGCCGTCCTCGACCACGTTGCGGGCGCCGGTGGCGACGCCTTCGGCGTCGAACGGCCGCGAGCGCAGGCCGCGCCGGCGCAGCGGATCGTCGACGATGGCGACGGTCCTTGCAAAAATCCGCTCGCCGCGCTTGTCGCGCAGGAAGCTCGTCTTGCGCGCCACCGAGGCGCCGTTGGCGGCGGCGGCGAGGTGGCCGACCAGCGTGCCGGCGACGCGGCTATCGAACACCACCGGCACCTTGCGCGTCGCCACCTTGCGCGGATTGAGCCGCCGCACCGCGCGCTCGCCGGCGCTGCGCCCGATGCGGTCGGCGCTGTCGAGGTCGGCGGCGTGCAGCGCCGAGGTGTAATCGTAGTCGGTCTCCATGCCGGT
>JASHQO010000415.1 GCA_030039105.1 Xanthobacteraceae bacterium | reverse complement strand
GTGCCGTCGGCGCACATGATCATGCCGGCGGTGGCGTCGATGCCCTGATAGAGCGGCCCCAACACCTTGTCGACCGAGCGGGCGTAGCATTCGACCGGCTGCTTGCCTTCGAGGTACCACATCACGATGTCGAGGGCGTGGGTGCCGGAAATCACCATCGGCGAGATCGTGGCCGGATCGTCGGTGCGCTTGTAGTTGTCGATGGCGACGAGGCGGTTCATGAAGGCGCGCGAGGTCACCATAGTGACGTCGCCGAGCGCGCCGGAGCGCACCTTCTCCTTGCCGGCGAGCCATTTGCGGCGGAAACGCTGGGTGTAGCCGACGATGGCGTCGAGCCTGGCGTCGGTGATCGCTTTGAGCACCCGGGCCGATTGCGCGAGATCGGTGGCGAGCGGCTTTTCGATCAGCATCGGAAAACCGCGCTCGACCGCGGCGAGGATCGGCTCGACGTGCAGATGCTCGTCGGTCGAGATCAGAACGGCGTTGACTTCCGGCCGCCCCAGCAATTCGCGATGGCTGGTGGTGACAAAATCGGCGCCGATGCGGGCGGCGACGTCGCCGCCGCGATTATGATTGAGCTCGGCGATGCCGATCCATTCCACCGCCGGATGGCGCGCCGCCACTTCGCCGCGGAACAGGCCGACCCGGCCGGCGCCGATGATGGCGAGCCCGATGCCCTTGGCGTTCTTCTTCATACGTTGAGCCCCGCGCGGTTCTTGGCCTTGAGCTCGGCGATGCCGGAAATCGTCTCGTTGGTCAGCGGCAGGTCGATAGGGGCATTCCGATCGGCCGATAAATCGGCTGCACTATAGGTCTCCATCACGCGCCGCGCGCTTTCCGCGGTCACCATCACGGGCGTGTCGCGGATGCAGGCTTCGACGAAGTGGATGGTCTCCGGCCCGATGCCGCCGGCATAAACGTGATCGACCCATTCGCCCGGCATCGTCGACATGGTGAACTCCTGGCCGCGCTTCACCGTGTTGAGCCAGTTGTCGCGCTGGGTGTCGTCCAGCGTCAGCGCACCCTCGGTGCCGGTGATCTCGATCCAGGTCGAGCAATAGTTCGGAAAGCTCGGCGGGAAATTCCAGCCACCGCCGATCATCACCACGACGCCATTGTCCATGGTCACGGTGGTGAACATGACGTCGTGGGAGCCGTTGATCGGCTGCATGTAGCCGTAGGCGCCCTGGCTGTAAACGCGCACCGGCTTGGCGGGCTCGAGGAGCCAGAACACGAAATCGAGATCGTGGGTCGATTCCATGACGACGGGAGAAAGCCGCACGCGGCTCGCGATCTTCTTGCCGAGCTCGCGCGAGAGATGGCGGCTGACCAGAACCGAAACGACCTTGCCGAGGGTGCCGTCGACGATCTTCTTCTTGGCATAGGCGATCTTCGGATTGAAGCGCTGCGAATAGCCGATGGTGAATTTCAGATTGTTGCGGTTCGAGAGCTGGATCAGCTCGTCGGCTTCCCACAGCTCAAGCGCGATCGGCTTTTCCAGCATCACGTTCTTGCCGGCGCGCAGGCAGTCGCGCGCGATCGGATAGTGGTTCGCCTCCGGCGTGGTCGAGACATAGACCACCGAAATCTTTTCGTTCTTGACGATGTCCCGATAGTCCAACGTCGAGGTTGCCGGCTTATAGAGCTTGGTCACCTCGGCGAGCCGGTCCGGCTTGATGTCGCACAGGTGCAGTTTGTCGACCAGTGCCGTGCGCGACAGCGTGTCGGCCCGCAAGCCGCCGATCCAGCCGACGCCGATCACCCCCGCTTCAACCGTCTTCACCGGGCTTTTTCCTTTGCTGTTGCCGGCGCATAAAGACCATGGCGTAGCGGGGTGCGCAACGCCTTATCCGTCACCCTGAGGTGGCCGCGATCCCGAAAACGTTTTTGACGAATTGCGGATAGACCTCGGCCAATTGCGGGGCCACGACCTCGCGCATCAACCGCAGCGTCTCCACCGAAGGCGCCGGCGTGGTCGGCACCTCCGGCGGCCGGTCGAAATCGAAGCCGGTGTTCTCGACCACCTCGGCGACGCTGTGGCCGGGATGCACGCTGGCAAGGCGAAAGCGCCGGCGGTCACGGTCGAAGTCGAACAGGCAGCGGCTGGTGATCAGCGCGACCGGACCGCCGGGGCGGAACACGTTGTCGGCGCTGCCGCCGGGCGCGCTGATGAAATCGACCTTCGGCACCAAGGTGCGGCGGGAATGCTCGAGGCGGAACAGGATCACTTTTGGCACCACGTAATACAGATAGGCCGAGCCGAACGAGCCGGGGAAGCGCGCTTTCGGATGATCGTAGTTGCCGACGCCGACCAAGTTGATGTTGCCCTCGCCGTCGATCTGGCCGCCGGAAAGAAAGAATACGTCGATGCGGCCCTGGCCGGCGCAATCGAACAGTTCGCGGGCGCCGTCGGTGAAGAAGGTGTGGGCGCGGCTGCCGAGCAGCGAGACATAAGGCCTGCCGCAGCCGCGCTGGCGCGCCAACAGCGCCGCGGTCGCCGGGATCGGCGAGGCGGCGCCGACCGCGACGTGGCGCACGTCGCCGATCAGCCGGCAGATCACATCGGCGAGCAGCTCCTCGTCGCGGAAATCCCTATCGGTCATGGCCGGGCTGGTCGCGGCCATCCACGCCTTGCGGCCTCAAGGAAGGACGTGGATGCCCGGCACGCGGCCGGGCATGACGGCAACGAGGCTAGATCACGCAGCCCATTTTTCATGAACATAACGATCAAGGTACTGCACGAAGCCTTCGGGGGTGGCGGCTAGCCGCGCGTATTCGGCCATGTGCGCGGCGTCGATGCCGTAGTGATCGGGCAGCGGTAGCGGCCAGGCGCCGCGCGGCGCGACCGCAATTGCTTCGACGTAAAAGCCCGGCAGCGTGCCGGCGGCGAGCAGAGGATCGTGCAGCAGATCGCCGTCGTGAATTTTCTCCACGGTGACGATGGTCTTTTGCGCCGCGTGCGCCATGGTGAAGAATTCGCGCTGGATGCCGACGAAGACATTGCCGGCGCGGTCGGCCAGCGGCGCGTGCAGCAGGGCAACGTCGGGTTTGAGCGCCGGCAGCAACACGACCGGATCGTTGGTGGCGAACGGGTTGTCCGAAACCTTCCAGTCCGGCCGATGCGCCAGCACGTCGGAGCCGAGCAGGCCGCGCAGCGGCATGAACGGCACGCCCTTCTCGGCGGCCTGAAATTGCGCGTGCAGCGCCGGGCAGGTCGCGTCCAGCATGCGGATCGCGCCGGCCAGGATCGCCGCGGTGAAGCGTGGCGCCGGACCGAATTCGCCGAGGCTGACCGCGGAGGTCTCCAGCGTTTCGATGCAGCCGGCGCCGATGAGGAGGTCGGCCTGCAAGGTCGACGTCGGCAGCGCGACGAGATGCAGCCGCCGGACATCGCGCCGGATCAGGGCGCGGGTGGCCGCCATCGGCACGCCGGAACTCTCGCGCGGCACTGCCAGCACGCAGCCGTCGGCAATCGGCTCGAGCGCATCGTCGAGCGTGCGGGCGATAGTGGCCATAGAGCCAGATTACACCCGCCAACCCCTGTAGGGGTGGGCAAAATCGTCTGCTTCGAGTTTCCGCGTGGGCATCGCGCATGCACGCTTTTGCCCACGCGGACACCGGGCGGGCGCGATGCCCACCCGCTACGACAGCGCGCCCTTGACGTGGTCGGGCGAGAACGGCGCGCGGCGGATGCGCACGCCGGTGGCATCGAACACGGCGTTGGCGATGGCGGCCGCCACCGGCCGAGTCGACGCTTCGCCGGCGCCGGCCGGCGCGATCTCCGGATGGTCGATCAGGACGACGTCGATCTCTTCCGGCGCCCCGGTGACGTCGAGGATCGGATAGGTCAGCCAATCGACGCTGGTGACATTATTCCGGTCGAACTTGACCTCCTCCCATAGCGTGCGGCTGGTGGCCTGCACGACGTTGTTCTCGACCGAGTGGTGCAGCCCGTCCGGATTGATGATCTGGCCGCAATCGTGGGCGACGGTGAACTTGCGCGCCCAGATCGCGCCGGTGGAACGATCGACGTCGACTTCGGCGATGACCGCGACGCGGGTCGGACCGCGCTGCGCATAGGCGATGCCGCGGCCCGAGACCTTGTCGCCGGCCTGGTCCTTGCGCGGCGACGGCCGCGACTGCCAGTTGGCTTTTTCCGCCGCCGCCTTGATGACGGCGATGTCGCGCGGATCGCGCACGTAGCGCAGCCGGAAGTCGACCGGGTCGAGGTTTAACGCGGCGGCCACTTCGTCCATGAACGACTCGCTGGCGAAGTGGATTTGCGGCCCGACCGGATCGCGCATGTGCGAGGTGCGCAACGGCGAAGCGCGGTCGAGCAGCGGCGCGATGGTTTCCCAGGCGGTGCGCTTGTTGGCAAAGCCGTAGGAGTCGCCGGGCAGGCCAAAGCCGTCGCCCGATTTCAGATCGACGCCGAGGGCTTGCCCCGCGAGCGTGTCCTTCGGCTGGCTGCCGTTGGTGTCGACGTCGATGCGCGAAAAGCCCTTGCTCAGGTAGTCGTAGGCGATGACGTTGCCTGACGCGTCGATCGCGGCGCGGGCGCGATGGATCGACGCCGGCGCCTTGGGGTCCCAGGCGGTGCCCTGGTCGCGCATATATTGCACGCGCACCGGCTTGCCGACGGCTTTCGCCAGCACCGCGGCATCCATGGCGGCGTCGTCGGCATCGCTGCGGCCGTAGGAGCCGGGCCCCGACGTCCAGATCACGCGGACGCTGTCCTGCGGCACGCCCAGCGTGGCGGCAAGACCGGTCTGCACGAAGTGCGCCTTCTGCGTTCCGGTCCAGCAGGTGACCTTGCCGTCCTTGATCTCGACCAGGGCGCAGCCCGGTCCCATGCGCGCGTGCGACTGGAACGGCCATTCGTATTCGGCCGCGATCACCCGCGCCGCCGACTTGAAGGCATCGTCGACATTGCCGACCGGCTTGTTCTCTTCGCGTTTGCGCACCGGCGCCTGGCGGATGTGGTCGTAAAGCGCCGCCTGATCGGGGAATGGCGGCGACGCCTGCGACCACTCGACCTTGAGCTCGCGCATCGCCTTGATGGCGTGCCACTCCTTGTCGGCGACGACGCCGAGGAAGCCCTTGTCCCAGACCACCTTGGCGGTCGGGATATGCTTGATCGAACTGTCGTCGACGTTCACCGGCACGGCGCCGGCGACCGGCGGGCGGATCATGCGGCCATGCACCATGCCCGGCACCTTGACGTCGGCGACAAAGTCGGCCTCCGCGAATACCTTCGGCGCGATGTCTTCGCGCGGAATCGGTTGGCCGACGATCTTATGGTCCTTCGGATCTTTCGGCTGCGCCTTGCCGGGCGCGTAGAGCGGATTGCCGTATTTGCCGTTCCAGTTGAGGTGCACGTTGAAGAACCGGCCGCCGATCAGTTCGGCGTAGCCGACCTTCCTGGTGGCGTCGCTTGCGACGTGAACCACGCCGTCGGTCACCGTCGCCTGGTCGGCGGCAACGCCGAGCCTGTCGGCCGCCATCTCGACCAGCACGCGACGTGCTTCGGCGGCGGCCATGCGCATTTGGTGGCCGCCCTCCTGCACGCCGGTCGAACCGGACGCGCCGCCCTGGTTGACGCTGGTCGCGGTGTCGCCGATGAAAATCCTGGTGGCCTTGAACGGCACGTCAAGCTCTTCCGCCACCATCTGGCGGATGGCGATGGCCAGACCCTGGCCCATGTCCATCTTGCCGAAGAAGATCGAGATCGTGCCGTCGGCGTTGACCGCAAGGTACGAGGACAATTGCTCCGGCGTCAACGGTGGCTTGGTCGCGGCCACCATCGGATTGTCGTCGGCGTAGGCGCCCTCGAACGTCAGCGGCGCGCCGATCGAGACGATAAGGGCACCACCGGCTTGCAGCAGGTTGCGGCGGGAGAAGGTCGCGGTCGATTCGTGTCCGGTCATTATTGCGGTCATGGCGGCCTCCCTCAACCCATCATCGCGGCGGCGCGCTTGACCGCGCGCAGGATCGCCATGTGCGTGCCGCAGCGGCACTTCAGCCCGCTCAACGCAGTGCGGATTTCAGCATCGGTCGGCTTCTTGCGATCGCGCAGGAACGCCGCCGCGGTCATGATCCAGCCGTTGATGCAATAGGCGCATTGCGGCACCTCTTCCTGCACGTAGGCCGCTTGCAGCGGATGCGGCTTGTCCGGGGTGCCGAGGCCGGCGAGCGTCACGACCTGGCGGCCGCCAACTTCCGCGAGCGGCGTGACGCACGAACGCACCGGCTTGCCGTCGAGATGCACGGTACAGGCGCCGCACTGGGCGAGCCCGCAACCGAAATGCGGATTGTTCAACCCGAGATCGTCGCGCAACGCGTAGAGCAGCGGCATGTCGCCATCCGCCTCCACGGTCGCAGTCCTGCCATTGACGTTGAGGGAAAACTTTTGGGTCATGACGCGAGCGTCCTCCATAGGCGCAGCGACCGTTTCGTCCGGGACCGGCCATACGCCGGTGCGTCCCCGTGCCGCTGCATCCGCTGCCGCGAACATTATTCCCAAACGCCCAAGTTGGGAACACGGTTGGGCGCCCGGAACTTTGCTGTCCTTGCAAAGGTTCGTGATGATCGGAGCTCATTTCATGATGCGCTCATGATGTGCCGATCATCGTGCTGATGGCGCCGGCCGCCGGCGCAACGCCGGCTGGCTCGAGCGCATTGTCGCGCCGCGGCAGGCGGACAGCGCCGGAAACGATCAGAGCCGGGTTTCAGCTTTTAGCCAGAGCCTGCACCGTCGCGAACAAAGCCCGCACATCGCGCTCGGCAACATTTCGCGTGATGAAGACCACGCGGCTCGAGCGATTGCCGTCCGGCCAGGCTTCGAGCTCCACGGGCGGATGGGCAAGGTGCTGGACATATTGCACCACGACCGGGCCGCGGCCGCCGGCGACGTTGAGCATGCCTTTGACGCGCAGCAGATCGCCGCCACGAAGCCCGATCAGGGTTTCCATGGCGCGGGCGAAGGCGAGCCATTCGATCGGCGCGTCCTGGGCGATGACGAAGCTGCCGATGCCGTCGCTGTGTTCCGCCTCGGCGATGAAGCCCGAACGCTCGCCGGCGGCGGGCTCGATGACGCGCTGCGGATCAAGCACGCCCTTGATCGCGCTATCGATCGTGGCGCGCGGATTGAGCGCTTGCAGCCGGCGCGTCAGCCGCCCGATCGCGGCCGGCTCGGCGAGATCGATCTTCGAGATCACGAGGCGGTCGGCAAGGATGATCTGCTTGCGCGCTTCCGCGGCGCTGTCGAGCTCGGCTTCACCGTTGATCGCGTCGACCACGGCCAGCACCACGTCGACGTGGAATTCACCGCCGAGCGCGCGATCGGTCGAGAAGGTCTGCAGGATCGGTCCCGGATCGGCGAGGCCCGACGTCTCGATCACGATGCGGCGGAACGGTGCCACGGTGCCGCGCTCGCGATCGAACACCAGGCGGCGCAGCGCCGCCTGCAGGTCGGTGCGCGTGATGCAGCAGACGCAGCCATTGCCAAGCAGCACGGTCTCTTCGGTCGAGTCGCGCACCAAGGCATCGTCGATGCCAACGGCGCCGAATTCGTTGATGATGACCGCGGTGCCCTGCCCTTCCGGCGAGGCGAGAAACCGCTGCAGCAGCGTGGTCTTGCCGCTGCCGAGGAATCCGGTGAGCACCGTCACCGGAATCTTCGCGCCGCGCTCGCGCTTGTGCCGACGGCCGAACAGGCCGGCTTGGCGCGAGGGGAAGAGGTCGAGCATTGTCATGTGTCCCGGATGCGGTGCAGCGTGAAACGGTGCACCGCTAATCCGGGACCGTCGCACACTCCGAGTGTGTAACGATCCCGGTTCTGCAGCGCATCACTTCGTGCTGCGCTGCGCCCGGGATACATATCAGAAATCCATCTCGAGGATGTAGAGCCCGCCGATGTGGCGATCCACCGCGTAGACGATGGCGCGCTCGTCGACGAACACGTCGTTCATCTGGATGGTGCCGGTCGGCGCGCCGGGCGGCGCCGGCGGCATGAAGACGCCGACTTCCTTCGGCTGATATGGATTGGAGATGTCGTAGGCGCGCAGGCCGCCGTTGAAGAACGTGCCGAGCACGATCTGATCGTTCTGCCATGCCGTCGGCAGCGGTACGTTCTCGTGAATGTTGTGGGCGCCGAAGCGGCCGGCCTTGGCGTAGACGGTGTGATCCGGCAGCGGGCAGGTCGAGATCGGCACCAGGTTGGTTTCCTCGCGGGCGTCAAGCACCCAGATCAGCTTCGGCCAATCCTTGGCATTGTTCTCGGTCGACTCGTCGGTCACCAGCATCAGGCCGCGATCGAACAGCGGCACGATGGTGTGCATGAAGCCGGTATAGGGCGGCGAATTGGTCCACTGCGAGATTTTCTTCGGGTTGCGCTTATCCGAAATGTCGAGCACGAACATGCCGCCGTCGATATAGGCCAGATAGCAGCGGTCCGGCCGCTGCGGATAGACGTTGGTGTTGTGGGCGCGGAAACCCTTGTCGAGCGGATGCCGCGCCGGCGGCATGACATTGTCGCCCTGCCGCGTGCCGGGCATCCACCAGCGGCCGACCTCGACCGGCTTCGATGGATTGCGCACGTCGACGCAGCGGTAGAACTGGTCGTCCTGCGGATGGGTCGGCGTGAAATCGCGCGAGCCGGAGGCGCAGTGCACATATTCGCCGTCGCAGAACCAGAGCTGGTGCACGCCGCGCGAATGCGGGCCCGAGCAATCGAAGAACGAAATCGACTTCGGATTTTCCGGCTTGGAAATGTCGAACAGCTCGAAGCCGGCCGGCTGCAGGTCCTTCTTCGAGGTCTGATAGGCCACCGCCATCATGTTGCCGCAGCTCTCCAGAGAGTTCGAACGCATATTGGCGTGCGGCAGGTCGGTCTGGCAGATCACCTTCGGCTTGCGCGGATCGGAGACGTCGACGGCGGTGAAATTCTTCGGCGCGCTCTCGTGCGCCAGCCAGATGATACGCCGTCCGTCGGGCGCGATCTGCACCGACATGCCCTCGCCCATACCGCCGAAGCCCGCGAGCATATCGTGAGCCAGCAGCTTGAAATTCCACGTGACGGGTTGATAGCCCGCGCTTATGGGGCTTTTGTCAGTCGCAGCCATTGAGGTCTCCTGTTGGGAATGAACGCGAACGCAGCGAAGGCAACGGCCGGATATTACGCTGCCGAGCGGGCGCGTTCCATAAAGTCCGGACGCAGCGCCTTGCTCCAGTCCGGCACGGCATTGATGGTCTTGTTCTTGAGCAGGATTTCCGCCTGCTGCTGCATATAGGGCTTGAGGTTGTCGGGAAAGCCGGGATTGACCTCGACCCGCGACAGCGCCGTGGCAAAGCTCTCCGGCAATATCTTGTAGCCCTTGTCGGCGTAGAAGGCGTAGATCACGTCGGCGACCTTTTTCGGATTGTCCTTGAAGTCGCGCGCCGCGTCGAGCCAGGCCTTGAGATAGGCGACGACGGTATCGGGGCGCTTTTCGACGAAGTCGGGCGTCGCCGCCATGAATACCGGCATCGGGTCGACGCTGGAGAAATCCATCACGTCGGTGCCGATGCCATCGGCGACCGCGATGACGTTGTACGGCTCGACATTGACCATGGCGTCGACCGTCTTGGCGGCGAGCGCCGCCACCATGTTGTTCACGTCCATGCGGACTTCCTGATAGTCACCCTTGTTGAGGCCGTGCTGCGGCGCGATGATATCGACAAAATCGTTGCCGACCGAAGAGCCGGTCTGGTTGGCGACCTTCAGCCCGCGCAGCTCTTCGATCCTGCCGATGTTCAAGTCCTTGCGCGCCGTGATGCGCGCCGTCTTGCCGACCTGCTCGATGACGGCGATGGCGAGCAGGCCGCCCTTGGCGTTGCCGATGATGAAAGAGGGTCCCGCATAGGTTCCGAGGTCGACCTGGCGCGCCACCATCTGCTGCATGGTGAGATTGCCAGACGGCACCGCGAACTCTTCCACGGCGAGGCCGTGCTTCTCGAGATAGCCGGACTTCATCAGATAATAGGTCGGCATGCCCCAGATATTGGTCTGGTAACCCTGCTTGATGGTCTCGGCCGCCGCGGCGCGACGCGTCGAGGCGAGGCCGAGCGTCAGGACGCCCGCGCCGGAGGCTGCGAGATATTGCCGTCGCGTCAGCGCTAGTCGCTTCGTCATTGTGCTTCCTTCCGGCTTTTTGCTTCTACCAAGCTTCGACCTTCACTAATCCTGTTGCAGGCCGAATTCCCTGACCGCCGGCGCGACATCATCCAACGTTTTTTGGATGACCGCGCCGAACTCCTGCGGCGTTGTCGCGATCGTAATCGACCCGGCATTTTCGATCAGCGCACGATAATCCGGCGTGCCAACGATCTGCACGATATGCTCGTTGAGCGTCTTGACGATCGGCTCCGGCGTGCCGGCGCCGACGCAAACGCCGAGCCAGCCGAAACGGACAAAATCGAATCCCTGCTCCTTGAGAGTCGGAATCTCGGGCAAATTCTTCAGCCGCTCCGGACTGGTGGTGGCGATGATCTTTAGCTGCTTGGCTTGGTATTGCGGCATGATCGCCAAGGTCGGCGACGGATA
>JASHQO010000414.1 GCA_030039105.1 Xanthobacteraceae bacterium | reverse complement strand
TTGCGGTATTCGAGACGGACGACGTCGGACATCAGCGGATCGACCGGTGTTTGTTTAGGCCAATCGCACGCATATCGCCGCCCGAAAAGCTTCAGTATAGTAGCTCAAGTATAGTGGCAAAGATTTTGGATCGCCGATAGAGCAGGGTCGCCGCGCGTCATCGCCGCGCCGCGCATGGAGGAGTTGAAGGATGTTCGACAGCGTCAGGGAGCTATCGCGGCGCCGGCTGCTGCAAAGCGCGGGAGCTGCCGCGCTCGGTCTCGGTATTTTGGGCGGCACGCCGCGCGCGCGGGCCGATGAAACCATCACCTATCTGTTTCCGGCGCCGCCGCTCCTGCCGGCGTTCGGGCCGATCCGGCTCGCGGAGGGCAAGGGCTACTTCAAGGACGCCGGCCTCACCGTCAATTTCGCCACCGGCCGCGGCGGCGTCGACGTCGCCAAGCAGGTCGGCGCCGGCAACGTGCCGCTCGGCGGCATCGTCGCCGACGCGCCGATCGTGGTGCGGCAAAATGGAGTGCCCGTGAAGATCGTCTGTCTGTTCGGCGGCAAGGGATTCATGCAGCTCGTGGTGCGAGCGGATTCCGGCATCGAGAAACCCGCCGACCTCAAGGGCAAGACGATAACGGTGATGTCCTATCAGGACACGACGTTCTATGCGCTGCTCGGACTGCTCGCCAGTGCCGGCCTGAGCAAGGACGACGTCGACATCCAGTCGGCCGGCCCGGTCGGCGTCTGGCAGATGGTCGCCACCGGCAAATCGGCCGGCATGGCGGGCGTGCCGGACTGGATTCCGCCGGTCGAAGCCGCCGGCGTTGCCGTCAAGGTGCTGCCGACCGACGAATTCTTTCCGCACATGGCGCAAGCCGTCGCCGCGTCGGATCAGATCATCAAGGACAAGCCCGACCTTGTCCGTGCCTTCGTCAAGGCGGCGCTGCACGGCATGAAGGACATCATGGACGATGCCAACGCGGCGGCCGTCGATTTCGTGAAATTCGTGCCGGAATGGACCGGCAAGGAGGATCAGGTCAAAGAGGCGTTCGCCTATTACGACAAGCTGATCTATCCGGGCCAGAAACAGCTCGGCGCAGTCGATCCCGGGCGCGTCGCCAAGCTGCAGGACTTTTATCTCGCCAAGGGCATCATCGAGAAGAAGTCGCCGGTCGACGAGCTTTATACCAACCAGTTCATCAAATAAAAATGTAGGTGGGTTAGCCGCGAAGCGGCGTAACCCACCGGCGGCCTAACGGTGGGTTACGCGCCTTTGGTGCTAACCCACCCCACTTTTTGTAACGCCATGGCCAAGCGACACGCCGAAATCGTCGGCGCCGGATTTGCCGGCCTCACCGCGGCCTGCGCGCTGGCGCAACGCGGCTGGAGCGTGCGCGTGCACGAGCGCGCCGACCGGCTGCGCACCACCGGCGCCGGCATCTATATCTACGAGAACGGCTTGCGCGTGCTGGAGGCGGTCGGCGCCTACGATGCCGCGGTCCAGGGCGCGCCGTTCGCCCATACGCGGGAGGTGCGCGACGGCGACGACCGCTTGATCTCGGTGCACCGTTGGCAAGGCAGCCGCGTGTTCAGCATCGTGCGGCAGAACGTGATCAATGCGCTCGCCGCGGTGGCGGTGCAGGCCGGCGTCGAGATCGTGACCAACTCGGCGGCGGCGGCGGCGACGGCCAATGGCGAAGTGGTTCTAGCCGACGGCCGCCGCGTCGGGGCCGACCTGGTGGTCGGCGCCGACGGCAGCAATTCGCGGCTGCGCGACTCGCTCGGGCTCTTGGCGAAGCGCAAATATCTGGTCGACGGCTGCACGCGATTGTTGATGGACAAGACCGCGGAAGAACGCGCGGTCACCGACGGCGCCAGAACGGTCGAATACTGGTCGGGCACGCGCCGCCTGCTCTACACCCCGTGCAGCGAGACCGACATCTATATCGCGCTCACCATGCTCGACAGCGACGAAGCCGCCAAGGCGGTGCCGGTGCGCAAGGACGAATGGAAGCGCGCCTTTCCGCATCTCGAGACGTTGATCGACCGCATCGGCGACCAAGGCCGCTACGACCGTTTCGACCTGATCAGGCTCAAGCGCTGGTCCGCCGGCAAGGTCGCCATGATCGGCGATGCGGCGCACGCGCTGCCGCCGAATATCGGCCAGGGCGGCGGCTGCGCCATGATGAATGCGCTGTCGCTTGCGGTCTATCTGCAGCGCGAGGATGACGTCGTCACCGCCCTGCGAATCTGGGAACGCAACGAGCGGCCGCTGACCGAGCATACCCAGCGTATCTCGTACTGGCTCGGCCTGCCGACCACGTGGCCGCCGACGCTGCGGGCCTTCGCGCTCGGCATGGTCGGGCGTTCGAAGTGGCTCACGGCGCAGCGCACGCGCACCGCGCTGCACCGGCCGACCGGGACGTAGCCCGGATCAGCGCAGCGATGTCCGGGAACGCTTGTCCCGGGTGTCGCTGCGCTCACCCGGGCTACAAGGTCAAAACGGAATCGTAATGCCATCCAGCGGCGCGTCGCAGTTGACGAGATCGACGCGCTTCCACGCGATCATGATGCGGCCGCCGGACTGCACCAGACGGTGCAGCGCGGTGCCGCCGAACAGGCGCTGCTGCTCGCGGCGGTATTCGATCATCATGAATTTGGAGCGCACCGTGTAGCCGTCCTTGCCTGACTCCTCGATCGTGAGGTTTCCGACAATGCGGCTGGTGCGCGAGCGCGGCTCCTGCGAATACATGCGCGGGCTTAACAGGCGGCGCACGCGAGTCTCGAGTAGACGCCGATCGTCGTAGATCAGCGACACGGTCTCGAACGGATCGGCCTGGCCGGGCTCGCTCGGCACCCAGTACCAGGCCTCGGGCGTGAACAGCTTGAGCCAGTCCTCGAACTTGCCGTCGTCGAGCAGCCGCGCCTCGTGCAGCAGGAACTGCTCGCAAGCGTTGAGGTCGAGGGTCTGCCGGATCGGCTGCCGCGCCGTCGAGCGGCGCGCGGCGATCGGCCGCCGTGACCGTGTCGCGAGCCGTGCGGCGCGTTTTTTCTTTTTTGCCATCGCGCGGCGGTCAGGCGGCCGGATACTTTCCTCCCCCGCTTGCAGGGGAGGAAAGGGTTGGGGCCGTCATATAACCGAGCCAGGCATCCAGCATGTTGCGGATATAGACTTCGCTGGTCGAGTTCACGCCACGCCGTCCGCCGTGAGCGTCGGGCAGGTCGCTCCGATAGCCGCGGCCGATCTCGATCCATTCGGCGCCGGCGCTGGACAGCCCCATGCCGATGCGATTGTAGATTTCGAGATCGTCGGTCAGCACCAGCGAGCCGGTGCCGTTGACGGTGTTGGCGAAGCTGATGGTGTTGCGGAACATCTGCTCCGGCGCGCCCTTGAGCCGGAAATTATAGGTGTGCACCACGGTGCGGTCGACCGCGACCGGATGCACCACGCGTAGCTGCTGGAATTGGCTCATGAACGACAGGTTCGGATAGACGTTCGAGTTCCAGCGCCGCACCTCCATCACGCGCCGCGTCTCGGCCTTGCCCTTCTTCTTCTCCATCGCGGCGATGTAATCGCGGAACACCGGGTCTTTCAGCGCTGCGACCAGCTTGGCGTCGTCGTGATAATCGCCCAAGTAGGAATGCCCGTTGGGATAGGTCCAGATGCCGACCTGGGATTCCCAGAAACTGTAGGGCGCGCCGTTCTGGCGCATCTGGCGGATGGCGATCTCGCCGGTGCCGTCGGAATGGACGGCGTCGGACTGCTGCTGCGCCGCATCGATCGACGAGCGGTGGGTGAAGATCGGGTGCGCGGCGTCGCACAGGTTTTCCAGATAGAGCTTCCAGTTGCCGTCATAGGCGTGCTTGAATACGCCGCCTGCTATCTCGATCTCGCCGTCCGGCGCGCGGTCGATCATGTCGTCGAGCGACGTGGCCATATGGCCTAAAAATTCCTCCAGGCTTGGGCCGTCCGCGGCCGCGCTGGCGAAGACGAAGCCGCGATAGCTCCGCACCCGCGGCACCTGCGTCATCGCGGTTTTCGGATTGCTCGGATCGAAGTTTTCCGGATAGCCATGCTGCAGCGGCACCGCCTTGAGCCGGCCGTCGAGATGATAGGTCCAGCCGTGGTAGCAGCACATGAACTCGTCGGTATTGCCGTTGTCGTTGGCGACGACGAGCGAGCCGCGATGGGCGCATTGATTATGGATGACGCGGATGTCGCCGGCCGCGTCGCGCACCAGCACCACGGGCTTCTTGCCGATGAAGGTGCGGAAATAGTCGCCGGGACTCTTCACCTGGCTTTCGTGGCCGACATAGATCCAGGCGACGCCGAAGATGCGCTCCAACTCGAGGTCGAAGATGGCCGGATCGGTATAGATTTGCCGGTGCACGCGGCCGGGCTGGACAAGGTTTGACAAATCCTCGCTCATGACATGCATTTTACGCAGTCCAGCCGCGGCGGGCAATTCGCGTTGCATCGCCGGCGCAATCTATGGGAGAGATTTGCGGTGCCAGGACATTTGCCATGCCGCGCTTCATCGCCTGCCTCGTCGCGTTCGCTCTCATGACCCACGCCGCCGCGGCACAATCGGTGCAGCTCTACTCGGCCGGCAGCCTGAAGGCTGCCTGGCTCGAGACGATTGCGGCGTTCGGCGCCGCGACCGGCATCAAGGTCGAGCCACGGTTCGGCCCGTCGGGCGTCCTGAAAAACGACATTGCCGGCGGCGCGAGAGCCGACCTGTTCACCTCCGCCAACATGGAGCATCCGCAAGCGCTGACCGCGGCACACTTGAGCGGACCGACCGTGCTGTTCGCCCGCAACCGCCTGTGCGCCATGGCACGGCCGGGCCTCGACGTCGCGCCGGCGGCGCTGCTCGACCGGATGCTCGATCCCGCCGTGAAGCTTGCGACCTCGACGCCGAAAGCCGACCCGGCCGGCGACTATGCCTGGCAGGCGTTTCGCAAGGCGGACACGGTGCGGCCAGGCGCCTTTGCGCAACTGGACAAGAAGGCACTGCAACTCGTCGGCGGGCCGAACTCTCCGCCGCCGCCCGCGGACGGCCGCAGCGCCTACGGCGCGCTTTTGGCAGAAGGCAAAGCCGACCTGTTCCTCGCTTACTGTACCGCGGCCAAGACCGCGCTACAGGAAAATCCGGCGCTCCACGCGGTCGCGCTGCCGCCGGAGCTTGCGGTCGGCGCCGATTACGGCCTCACAGTGCTCAATGCCGCGCCGCCCGACGCCTACAAGTTCGCGATGTTCATCCTGTCGCCGGACGGCCAAGGCATCCTGGCCAAGGCCGGCTTCGACGCGCCGGCGCTGTCGCAGTGATCGTAGCCCGGATGAGCGCAGCGACATCCGGGATTTGGGAAATGTCTCAGTTTGATTATGGCGGCAAACTGAGACCTATCGGGGTTTGGCATCAAAGCTTCGAGATCGTTCCCGGATATCGCTGCGCTCATCCGGGCTACTAATTGCCGAAGTTCGCCGCCAGATAATCGCTGATCGTCTTCGCTTCCTCGGGCGTCGCGGTGGCGCCGCGGGCCACCATGTTGGCGACGATCGCCGGCCACTGCGCCCGGCCGCGCTCGATGGTGGCGACGCGCTCGAGGTCGTGGCACAGCTCGCAGCGGGTCTCGACCAGATTCTTGCCGGCGCCATCCGGCAAGGTCACCGGCTTCGCCGGCGGCAGGTTGGCGCCGGGGCCGAGATTGAGCGACAGATAGTCCACCACCTTGTCGATTTCCGCCGGCGTCAGTTGCGCGCCGCGCAGCACCATGTTGTCGACGTACATGCGCCAGCCGGCGGCGCCGTCGCGGATTTTGGCGATGGTGCCGAGATAGTGGCATTGCGAGCACGCCACCGCGACGATGTCGCGGCCGTCGCCTGCCGGCAGCGGATTGGCGTTTTGCGCCAGCGCCGGGGTGGCAGCGGCGACGGCGAATGCGACAAGACCTGACAACGCAACGCGCATGCTTACACCTTCCGGGTCCGCAAGTCGGCGACCGAATAGGGCGGATGCCATTCCGACACGGCGCCGAGCCCTTCGCGCTTGATGTGAATGTCGAGCAGGTACGGCCGGCCTTCGACCGTCGCGCTCTTGGCCCGGGCGAAGGCGTCCTTCAATCCGCTCGGCTCCTTGACCGTCTCGCCCTCGACGCCGAAAGCGCTCGCGGCTTTGGCGAAATCCACGTCGGGATCGCCGTTGTAGCAGGTCATGTCGCGGGCGGTCTCGAACTGCCGACCGGCCGAGTTCCAGATGCGGTTGCGCTCGTTGTTGTAGCTGTGATTGTTGAGCACGATCACGGTCACCGGCGCGCGGTAGCGGGCCATGCTCCACAACGGCTGCGGTCCCGAGAACAGGAAGCTGCCGTCGCCGACCACGGACACCACCGGCGCGTCGGGCCGCGCCAGCTTGACGCCGAAGCCGGCCGCCATGCCCCAGCCCAGCACGTTCGGGCCGGTGCCGAAATATTGCTTGTCGTCGCCGCCGAACGCCATCAGCGGGTCCATGGTCTTGCCGGAATCGACGTCGGCGACGTAGCAGGCGTCGCGGTCGAGATTGGCTTCGAGCTCGATGCCGAGCCGCTCCATGCTGACCGGCGAGGAATCCGACAGCCCGCGCGCGATGGCAAGCCGTGCCTCGGCCATTTGCGCGGAATAAGCGCGAACTTTTGCGGCCCGCTGGTCGGCGATCTGTTTCAGCGTTGACGCGGTGGCCATGCTGCGGACCGCTGCGTTGAGGTCGGCGATGGCGAGGCGCAGATCGGCGACCATGCCGAGATCGACCGGCGCGCCGCGGGCGAGGCTTGCCGGATCGAGCCGGATCGAAATCAGCTTGGTGCCGAGCGCGGCGAACTCGCCCCAGCGATTGCCGAGATTGAGCAGCACGTCCGGCTTGCCCGGATAGCGCATGGTGCGCAGCACCGTGCCGATGAACAACGGATGGCGGGTCGGGAACGGCTTCGACCAGTAGCCGAGATTGCCCATCTCGCCGGCGACCGGGGCGCCAAGGAGCTCGGCCAGCTCGATCAATTCCTTCTGGCCGCCCGACCAGGTGATCTCGTCGCCGATGCTGATCAGCGGGTTCTGCGCCTCGATCAGCATGCGCGCCGCCTTCTCGACGTCGTCCTTGTCGGGGCGGATGCGCATCGGCACGTCGAACTTGCTGCGCTCCCAGACCTGCGTCTTGGCGTGCTCCTCGAGCGTATTGGTCGGCAGCGACAGGAACACCGGGCCGCACGGCGGCGTCGCGGCAAACTTCAGGGCGCGTCGCGTCGTCTCGGCCATCGCCGCCGTCGACTGCACCTGCCAGAACCACTTGGTGATCGGCTCGGTCATCAATTCGTGGTGGTCGGTCTCCTGCCACTGGTCGCGGCCGAGCGCGTTCTGGTCGATCGACGCCACCGCGACCAGCATGGGAATCTGGTCCTTCCAGGTGTTCACCATCTGCGTCATCGCGTTGGGCAGGCCGATATTGGCGACGACGACGACGCCGGTGCGGCCCGAGGCCCGCGCATAGCCGTCGGCCATGGCGACCACGGCGCCTTCCTGGATGCCCTTGATCAGTTTGATCTCGGCAACGTCGACCAGCGCGTCGAAGATCGGATGGTCGCCGGTCGAGGGATTGAAGAAAATGTATTCGACCCCGGCGGACTTGAGCTGTTCGACGAACAAGCGGCCGCCATTGCCTTCGACCTCGCGGATCGCCGTGGGCGCCGCTGCTGCGGCCGTCGGCGGCGCGGCGCCTTGGGCGACCGGGCTCAAGTTTTGCGCAACGGCCTTTGCCGCCACCGTGCTCATGCCGAGCGCGCTGAGGCCGGAGACGAGCTGCCGGCGCGACAGCCCGTGATCGAGGTACTGCTTGATCAAGTCTTTCATGACGAATCCTCCCCGTTGTCGCGGCACGCGCGATGGCGCCCGGCATCGCCTTGTCGGCGTCGGTTGTGACAAGATTACCATCGGCCGGATCGCCGCCAAAGGGCGAGGCGCGCATGGCTCGCGCGGTGCCGCGCCAATCTATTGACGGCGGCCCGGAACTTGCATGGATACTGCATAATCCTTAGGCACTCTCAGGCAACTCTCAGGCACTCTTGGACACAGTTCGGCAACCCGGGCGTAACGCGTAACAGCATGTCGATCCTTGTCGGGCTCCACCACGCCACTCGCTACGGCTACGCCGGGCCGATCGGCCTCGGCCCGCAAATCGTGCGCTTGCGCCCGGCGCCGCATTGCCGCACGCGTATCCCGAGCTATTCGCTCAACGTGACGCCGGCCCAGCACTTCGTGAACTGGCAGCAGGATCCGCACGGCAATTGGCTGGCGCGTTTCGTGTTCCCCGAGAAGACCGCGGAATTCACCGTCACGGTCGACCTCACCGCCGATCTCGAAGTCATCAATCCGTTCGACTTTTTCATCGAGCCATACGCGGAAATCTGGCCGTTCAAATTTCCGCCGGAGCTGCGCGAGGACCTTGCCGCCTTCGTCGCGCCGGAGCCGGCCGGGCCGCGGTTGAAACAATTCGTGCAATCGATTTCGCGCCAACCGCACAACACCGTCGATTTTCTCGTTCGTCTCAATCGGCGCCTGCAGCAGGCGGTCCGTTATCTCATCCGGCTGGAGCCGGGCGTGCAGACGCCGGAACAGACGCTGGCGTCCGGCGCCGGCTCGTGCCGCGACACCGCGTGGCTCCTGGTGCAGATTCTGCGGCACATCGGGTTGCCGGCGCGCTTCGTCTCCGGCTATCTCGTCCAACTGCGGCCGGACGTCAAAGCGCTCGACGGCCCCGCCGGCACCGACGTCGATTTCACCGATTTGCACGCCTGGACCGAAGTGTATCTGCCCGGTGCCGGCTGGATCGGTCTGGATGCGACCTCGGGCCTGCTGTGCGGTGAAGGGCATATTCCGCTGGCAGCGACGCCGCACTATCGCTCGGCGGCGCCGATCTCCGGCGTGGTCGAGCCGAGCGAGGTTTCGTTCTCTTATGACATGAGCGTCAGCCGCCTCGCCGAACGGCCGCGCGTGACGGCGCCGTTCTCCGAGGCGGCCTGGCAGGCGCTCGATGCGCTCGGCGAAAAAGTCGATGCCGACCTCGCGGCGAACGACGTGCGGCTGACCATGGGCGGCGAGCCGACTTTCGTTTCGATCGACGACTATCAATCGCCGGAGTGGAATACCGATGCGCTCGGCGCCAGCAAGCGCGGGCGCGCCGATGAGTTGGTCAGGCGGCTGCGCGACCGCTTCGCGCCGGGCGGCTTGCTGCATTACGGCCAGGGCAAATGGTATCCGGGCGAGCCGCTGCCGCGCTGGGCCTTCGCGCTGTACTGGCGCCGCGACGGCGTGCCGATCTGGCAGGACGCAAGCCTGATCGCCCGCGAGGCCGACGCCAAGGAGCGGTCGCCCGACGATGCAAAACGCTTCGCCGAAGGAATTGCCGCGCGCCTCGGAATCGCGGCGGACTACGTGCAGCCCGCCTACGAGGACCCGGCCGACCGCATGCTCAAGCAAGGTCTCGTTCCCGGCAACGTCGATCCCAGCGATCCTCAGGTCGACGACCCGGTCGAGCGCGCGCGCATTCTGAATCTGTTCGACCTCAGCTTGTTCGATTCTCATCTCGGCCGGCCGGCGGGTTACGTGTTGCCGCTGCAACGCGGGCCGGCGCCGGCGCAACCGGGATGGTTGAGCGAAAAGTGGCGCACGCGTCGTGGCAAATTGTTCCTGGTGCCGGGAGATTCGCCGCTCGGCTTCCGCCTGCCGCTGCAATCGCTGCCTTATCTTGCTCCCGCCGATTATCCGCATCTCGTTGCGGCCGATCCGTTTGCCGAGCGCGTGCCGCTGCCGCCGGCTCGAGGGTCGGTCAAAGCGAAGGCGGCGCCGGCGAATGCGCCGAACGCGGCGGCCAAACGTCGGGCGCCGGGCGCGACGGCGGCGGCGTCACCCGACAGTGTGCCGGTGCGCACGGCTTTGTCGGTCGAACTACGCGATGGCCGCTTATGCGTGTTCATGCCGCCGGTCGAAACGCTGAACGATTATCTCGAACTGCTCGCTACCATCGAAGCGACCGCGGCCGCGCACGGCCTGCCGGTCCATGTCGAAGGCTACGCGCCGCCGCCCGACCCGCGGCTCAATGTGCTCAAGGTCACGCCCGATCCCGGCGTCATCGAGGTCAACGTCCAGCCGGCGGCGTCGTGGCGCGAGGCCGTTGCGATCACGCAAGCGGTTTACGACGACGCCCACAGTTCGCGACTCGGCACCGACAAGTTCATGCTCGACGGCCGCCACACCGGCACCGGCGGCGGCAATCACGTCGTGCTCGGCGGCTTGAGCGCGGCCGACAGCCCGTTCCTGCGCCGGCCCGATCTGTTGAAAAGCCTGGTGCTCTACGCGCTGCGGCGGCCGTCGCTGTCCTATCTGTTTTCCGGCTTGTTCGTCGGCCCGACCAGCCAGGCGCCGCGCATCGACGAGGCGCGCCAGGATTTGCTCTACGAGCTCGAAATCGCCGTTGGTAAAGTGCCGCCGCCGGGCGGCGCCGACCCGGTGCCGCCGTGGCTGGTCGACCGCCTGTTCCGCAACATTCTGGTCGACGTCACCGGCAACACCCATCGCACCGAAATCTGCATCGACAAATTGTTCTCGCCCGACGGCCCGACCGGCCGACTCGGGCTCGTCGAATTCCGCTCGTTCGAAATGCCGCCGGACGCGCGCATGTCGCTGGCGCAGCAATTGCTCATTCGCGCGCTGATCGCCTCGTTCTGGCGCGCGCCGCTCGACGGCAAGCCGGTGCGCTGGGGCACCGCGCTGCACGACCGCTTCATGCTCGAGCATTTCGTCTGGGAAGATTTTCTGGAAGTTTTGGACGATCTCGCGCGCTCGGGCTACGCCTTCGATCCGGCCTGGTTCGAGGCGCAGCGGCAATTCCGTTTTCCGGTCTGCGGCACGGTCAGC
>JASHQO010000413.1 GCA_030039105.1 Xanthobacteraceae bacterium | reverse complement strand
TGCCGCCGCCGCGGCAACCACCGCGCCGCAGGTGTTCGCGCAAGCGCCGCCGGCAGCGGTTCCGCAAGGCTTGCCGGCGGGCCTCAAGGTCGGATTCTACGAGAACGGCGATGTCCGCATCCGCTACGCCGAGATCGGCTCCGGCTTCCCGCTGCTGGCGACGCCCGGCGGCGGCTTGAACTCGCGCATCGGCAACTGGCCGGCCGCGGTGATCAATATCGTCGAGGAGTTCAAGAACGACTTCCGCGTCATCACCATGGATCAGCGCAACGCCACGGGCGGCGAGTCCGCCGGCCCGGTCCCGGTCGACAAGCCGTGGGACGGCTTCGCCGACGACCAGCTCGGCGTGATGGACCATCTCGGCATCGGCCAGTTCTTTTTCTTCGGCAACTGCATCGGCGGCCCGTTCGCGATGAAGCTGATGGAGCGCGCGCCGCAGCGCGTCGTCGCGGCGATCCTGAGCCAGCCGGTCGGGCACCGGCCGGACAAGCCGGATTATATGTACGAGTCCGGCAGGGACGTCTGGGCCAAGGAGTTCCTCGAGCGCCGGCCCGACGTGTCGATGGCGACCGTCGAGCGGTATCTGCACAACCTTTACCGCGTGCAGCCGGATTTCGTGTACAGCGTGTCGCGCGACTTCGCGAAATCCTGCCGGACGCCGATGCTGGTGCTGCCCGACGACATCGTCGCACATCCGCTTCAGGTCGCCATCGACATCGCCTCGCTGGCGCCGAATGCCGAGATCACGGTGTTTCCCTGGAAGGAGCCGCCGGAGCTGAAGGCCCGCACCATCGACCGCGCGCGCACGTTCCTGAAGCGGCACCAGACGGCGTAGCGAAGTCGCGGCGAAATCAGCGCGCCCGCGCGGCCGGCGGAGTGGGTGCCGCGCTACTTGAACGATTTTCTGATCGAGCTGAGCGTGTTCACCGTCCCGAGCGGCACCGGCACGCCGCTGGCATCGACCGGCGTGTCGGGGCACGGATCCGCGTTATCCCAGATCAGCCCGCTGCGGTTGTCGAAGGTCTTGCTGCGGCAGTCCTTGGCTTCCGGGTGGATGAGGATGGCAGCGGTCGCGCTCGCCGCCACGCCCGTCGCCGCGCTGTCGCGCGCCAGCGACGACATTTTCCCGAATTCCAGGGCGAGGACGGCGGCAACGACGATCGACGCGGCCACGGAGCTGACACCGAGGCACATCCGCAGCAGGTGCCGGCGCTGGCGCCGGGCGCTCGCCGCACGCCGGCCCGACAGCGCGCCGAGCGGTCGTTTTCGCGTCGCTCTAGAGCTCATGCCGCTTGTGCTCGGGATCGCCTTCGCACGACGGCCGCATCACGTCGACGACGGCGTCGTGGGACGCGCCGTGTTCGGCCTTCGCGGCGCTGTGCCACTTCGACGTGAATCGCACGCCGACGAACTTGCTTGCAAACCACACGACCTCGCATTCGCGCAGCACGCTGGCGTCGTACAATGCCAGCGTGAAGGTGTCGGGCAAGGTCATCGTCAGTCCGGGCAGGCTGAGACGAGCGCCGCCATCCGATATGTCATGGAGAACGCATCGGACCTGCGCCTGCGTGTCGAGAATGATCTGCGCCTCGTGACGCACCCAGCGTCGCGCGCTTTTGCGGCTTTCGCGAGATCGCGCAACCATGGCCCAATGCCCAAGTTTATTCCCAGCGCCGCAAACGATGGGCCCGAATATTGATCGAATAGTTTACGTGTCAGGCAAGACCTTACGGATCAATCGAATAACGCCCCGGCCGCGCCGGTTTTGCTGCCGGCATCTGCAATTAGCGTGATGGAGGCGTGCACGATGGCGGGGCTGTTTTACTCGATGTTTTGGACAAAATGTCCGGCACTTGTAGATTCAATTCGATGTAATTCTTCGCTGTCGCGCTTCCCGCTCCCGCTTGGCGGCGGGGTAGCCGGTGACGACCGGGCGTTATCAGCTTCGCCAAAACGGCTTGCGGACCTCGCCATCGGCGTCACAGCGCGACATGCCGAGATCCTGCAGATCCCTGTGATCGAACTTCGACAGATCTGCGCGCGAGCGTGCGCGTCGACGCCATTCGGCGAGGAACTGTCTGACTTGTCCTATCGGGGTCATGGCTGGCTCCTACAATCCCGGATTATCGTTTGAAGTAGTCCGGCGGCAGTAAGTCGCGATGTTGATAGATTGTCTCCCACGCCGATTCCATTCGCGCGTCCTGCAGGCTCTTGAGGAAGCGGCGAAAGAAATTCGGCGATGCACTATTCGGGGAAACGGGCTGGGGCGCGTTGCGCATGGTGGTTGCTCCCTTAAGTCGACGCCACCCTAGGCGAGCCGCCAGAACCTTGCTGTGACTGAGGTCACAGAAAAGCGTTCCTGTATAAATGAGCGTTATTGCTAGGAAATTGGCACGCACGAGCGACCGTTGCGGTCCCGCCGTGCCGGCGCCGACGCGCCGCGAGGCCGCTCCGAATTCCAGGGCAAGCACCGAGGCAACGGCGATCAAGACGCTCACGGCGCCGACGTCAAGGCACATGACCGGGGGCGCCGGCGCTTGGCGCCAGGCCGTAAGGCGCCGTCAACGAATCTTTTTCGCTGCAGAGTGTGCGGTTGGGCGCAGGACGGCGCGTTGGGAGGCGCGTAGCGCCTGCCTGCTCGCGAGCGAAAAGCGATTTCCTTCCCATGACTTGCGAGCCGCAGGCGCGCCGGCTCAATTGCGCCATTGACGCGCCGCAAATTTTCAGTAGCCAACAAACGACCCGCCCGCCGAAGGGCGCATTCCGGATGCGATCCGAAGATGCGGGGCGGGTGCGGTGCCCGCGCGCGGTCTCGCAAACCGCTCCCGGGCGGCTTCAGGCATCATGTCCACCGGCACGACGACCGGTGCGCGGGGTGCTTCCGCTGGACTGGGACAGGACAAGGCGGGGTCATGCCGGCCGGACCAAGTCCCAGGAAACCTGGCCTGAGGTCGAAAAGCCGGGGCGTAGAACCCTTGGCCAAAGCCGCGGTGGGGCGCCGAGAGGTGAGCGCGCCGAGCAGCGCAAGGCGCGCGCCACGCCTCGCAAGCGTGGCCCTTACAGTGCGCGCCTTTCGGCGCTCCGCCTCCCTTCGATTGATGGGGAGGCGAACAATAGTCGTAGCTTCCGTGCCGACAACTCGGATGCAAAAAACGCATCGCGAGAACGAGGACGCTTGCTCCTCCTTCTCCCCGCGTGCGGGGAGAAGGATGGGTTGAGGGGGCCTCTCCGCAATTCTGAGCTGATAAGGGAGTGTCTCGATGGCTCAGTCACCGTCCGCAACGCTC
>JASHQO010000412.1 GCA_030039105.1 Xanthobacteraceae bacterium | reverse complement strand
GACGCTCGATCTGCTCTCGGGCGGCCGCGTCGTGTTCGCCGCCGGCCGCGGTTACGACCGCCGCGAATATCAGCCGTTCCACGTCTCGTTCGACGACAACCAGAGCATCTTCGAGGAGGGCCTCGAGCTGGTGCGCACGCTGTGGCGGGCCGACGACCGCATCTCGCACCGTGGCAAGCACTATCAGTTCGATGACGTGCGCATCACGCCGAAGCCGGTGCAGCGGCCGATTCCGACCTATGTGGGCTCGTTCTCGAAGCCGTCGATCGAGCTTGCGGCGCGGCTCGGCTGCGGGCTTCTGGTGGCGCCGTTCGCCGCCGCCATAAGCTATGGCGGGCTCAAGCAGGTCGCCGACCTCTATCACGACACCTGCGCCAAGCACGGCCAAAAGCCGGCCGGCCTGATGTGCAGCTATTTCATACACTTCGCCGACACCACAGCGCAGGAAGACGCCGCCCGCGCCCGCCAGATCCGCTACTACAAGGAGTGCGTGATCCCGGCGCTGCCCGGCGACCCCAAAACCGCGCCGCCGAGCTACCGCTATTTCGTCGACATGGTCGACCGGCTGAGCAAGGTCCGGCCGGAGGATTTGACGGAGAATTCCGTGCTGCTCGGCTCGTCGGCCCGCATCGCCGAGACCCTGCAGAAGGTCGCCGCCGCCGGATTCAACGAGGTGATCCTGTATTTCAACGTCGGGCTCAAGGCGCACCATCAGGTCAAGGACGAGATGGCGCGCTTCATGGCCGACGTCGCGTCGGCCTTTTCCGGCGCCCGCAACGCGGCGTAGGCGCGGCCCGGGCGACCCGTCGGCCGGCCACGGAAGTGTCATTGCACCTCTGTGAAAGCCGGGTATTTCCCGAAGCCCGTCTTGCAGGATGCAACAAAACATCTGAGTATTGTTGCCGCTTCCGGGTCGGTGGGGTCCCCGGGCAGTCGCGTCGAGCGCCATGCTTTCAGCCCAGAAGGCCGACGTTGGGCCGCTGCTGGTCAGCAGTCCGTCCGATATTCATGGCTCGCTGCTCAGCGACACCGTCGTTGAACGCAACTGCACCCTGCACGTCCGCGGCAATGTGCTCGGCAGCCTGACCATCGAGCGCGGCGCCAGCGTCGTGGTCGAGGGCTCGGTCGACGGCAAGATCGTCAACCGCGGCGGCACTTTGGTGGTCAACAACAAGGGGCTGGCCGCCTGCGTCACGCTCGCCGGCCCGCCGCAAGCCGAAGCCAGCGGCATCCTCAAGATCAACCTCACCGCGCTCGCCGCCAATTGGGAAGCGCTCGCCAAGGCCGCCGACGCGGAATGCGCCGCCGTGGTCAAGGCCGACGCCTATGGTTGCGGCATCGGCCCGATCGCCGGCGCCTTGGCCAAGACCGGCTGCCGGACCTTCTTCGTGTCCGACCTGCCGGAAGCCAAGAGCGTGCGCGCGGCGGCGCCCAACGCGGTCATCTACGTGCTCAACGGCCTTTATGCCGGCAGCGGCGCCGCGTTCGCCGAGGTCAATGCCCGTCCCGTCATCAATAGTCCGATCCAGATGGCGGAATGGGACGCTTTCGTCGCCGCCCAGCAATGGAACGGCGGTTACGCGCTCAATGTCGATAGCGGCGAGACCCGGCGTGGCCTGACCATCGACGAAGCGGCCGGCTTTGGGCCACGGGTCGATTGGCCGGACCACGGCATTTCGCTCCTGATGAGCAGCCTCGATCATCCGGAAAAACCCGATCATCCGCAGAACGAGCGGCAGCTCGCGGCATTCCGTGAACTGCGCCGGCACTATCGCGGCGTGCCGGCGTCGCTCGCCACGTCGTCCGGCATGTTCGCCGGGCCGAAATTCCACCTCGACATGGTGCGCGCCGGCGCCGCGCTTTACGGCGTCAACCCGACGCCCGGCGCCACAAATCCGATGCGGCCGGTGCTCGAGTTGGCCGCGCGCATCGTGCAGCTTCGCAATATCGAAGCCGGGCAGAGTATCGGCAATGGCAGCGGCATCGTCGCCAAGCGCCGCACCCGGCTCGCCTGGGTCTCGGTCGGCTATGCCGACGGCTATCCGCCGCTGCCGCACCCGCCGGACGGCAAGCTTCAGGTGCTGGTCGGCGGCAGGCGCTGTCCGGTTGCCGCGCCGCCGACCATGGATTTGCTGCCGGTCGACGTCACCGACGCCGCCGCCGCGGCGGCGCAACTTGGCGCGCTGGTGACGGTCATCGGCGCCGAATTCGGCGTCAGCGAGCTCGCGGCGGCGGCACGCGCGACCGCGCCGCAGGTGCTCGGCCGGCTCGGCCGGCGCTTCCACCGCATCTACTACGCGATCTGACACAACAGGATATGAACACAGCAAGGAGCAGCGACATGTTCGGCAAGACCAAGGACAACATGCCGGAAGGCGATCCCAGCCCGGCAATGCTGGCGGCACAGCCGCCCGAGACCCACCATGCGGCGCCGGATTCGCCGGAAGCGACCTCGTCGATCAGCGCCGGCATGTCGATCGTCGGCAAGGTCGTCAGCGACGGCACGGTGCGGATTTTCGGCCGCATCGAGGGCGAGCTGCATGCTGCGACGGTGCTGATCGCCGACGGCGCCCAGATCGAGGGCGACGTGGTCGCCGAGGATTTGACCATCGGCGGCCGCGTCAAGGGCGTCGTCCACGCCAACCGCGTACGGCTGAACGGCACCGCCATGGTCGAGGGCGACATCTTTCATCGCTCGCTGTCGATCGAGGAGAATGCGCGGTTCGAGGGCTCGTCGAAGCGCGAGGAGGCCGTCATCGACAAGCCGGCGCGGCAGACCAGCCGCATCCAGTCGCAGTCCGCGAGCAACGGCGGCGCCCACAAGCCGAACGGCACCAACGAGCACGAAGGCCGCATCACGCCGCCGCCGGCGGTATGACCGTGTCATGCCCCGCGCAAGCGGGGCATCCGGCAGTCACAGCCCGTGCCGACGATGTTCGTGACGACTGGATCGTCCGCTTTCGCGGACGACGATACCGCAGCTCACGGATCGAGCTCGGTGTCCCAATACAGATAGTCGAGCCAGCTATCGTGCAGATAGTTCGGCGGGAACAGCCGGCCGTTGCGGTGCAGGTGCTGCACCGTCGGCTGGAACGGCGTCTGCGACGGAAACATCCTCGCTTCTTCCGGCGTCAGGTTGCCCTTGCGCAGGTTGCACGGCGAGCAGGCGGCGACCACGTTGCTCCACGTGGTATGGCCGCCGCGCGAGCGCGGGATCAGGTGGTCGAACGTGAGATCGTCGCGCGCACCGCAGAACTGGCACGAGAAACGGTCGCGCAGGAATACGTTGAAGCGGGTGAAGGCCGGGTGCGTCGAGGGCTTCACATAGGTCTTCAGCGACACCACGCTCGGCAGCTTCATCTCGAAGCTCGGCGAGCGCACCGCGCGGTCGTAATTGGCGACGATGTTGACCCGCTCGAGAAACACCGCCTTGATGGCGTCCTGCCATGACCACAGCGACAGCGGGTAATAGCTCAGCGGACGGAAGTCCGCGTTGAGGACCAGTGCCGGGAAGCCCGATGGCGAAACATGAGCGTTCAAGACCGACGCTCCTCAACCTCGACTCGATGCCGCTGTGCGGCGATGGACCGTAGTTTATAGGCAGGCGTGACAGGATTGTGAAGCCTGCCCCGGGGTTTATGCGAAATCGACAATCTTTGCGCCGATTCCGCATCCGGTGCCGGTCCAATCATCGCGCTGCGCTCAGGGCGGCGACAATTCCGGCGCGCCGGCAAGCCGCGCCGCCTGGAGCGGTTCGCGGCCGCGAATGAGGTCGGCGGCCTTTTCGGCGATCATGATGATCGGCGCGTTGATGTGGGCGCCGACCAGATCCGGCATCACCGCGCCGTCGACCACGCGCAGGCCTTGGATGCCGTAAACGCGCAGTTCCGGGTCGACCACCGCCATGCGGTCGGAGGCGATGCCCATTTTGCAGGTGCCGAGCGGATGATGCACGGTGATGCAGCTTTGCCGGATATGGGCGTCGAGGCCGGCATCGCTGTCGATGCCCTCGCCGGGCGCGATTTCGCGGTCCGTGAAGGGCTGCATCGGCTTTTGCCGGCACACCTCGCGCACCATGCGCAAGCCGGCGCGCAACGTCTTCCAGTCGTTATCGGTGGCGAGAAAATTCTGCCGGATGCGCGGCGGCTGCCGCGGATCGGCCGACATGAGCTCGACCCGGCCGCGGCTCTGCGGCCTTAAGACCACGGCGCGGCACGCATAGGCGTCGGCATAGGGGCGGCGGAACGGAGCGAAATAGGGATACGCCGTCATCGGCGCGGCATTGAAGATCAATTCGACGTCGGGCAGCGCCGCGTCAGGCCGGCTTTTCAGGAACGCCATCCGCCCGGTCGGCAGGTCGGCGGCAATGCCTTTACCCCGGATATAGGCCCGCGCCAGCGCCGGCACGATGCGGTCGAGGCGCATGGCGCGGTGAAACGGCCCCGGCTCCTTGCGCGCATAGGCGATGCTCGCCGAAATATGGTCCTGCAGGTTCTTGCCGACGCCGGGCAGCGCCACCCTGACGTCGATATCGTGGGCGCGCAGCGCGTCGGCGTCGCCGATGCCCGAGAGCATCAAAAGCTGCGGCGAATTGATGACGCCGCCGCTCAAAATCACCTCGCGTTCGGCGTCGACGGTGACGCGTTCGCCGTTTCGCACATACTCGACGGCGCAGGCGCGATTGCCGGAGAAGACGATGCGCTGCACCAGCGCCTCGATTTCCACGGTAAGATTTTCGCGGGCCAGCGCCGGGCGCAGATAGGCGTCGGCGGCACTGCAGCGGCGGCCGTCGCGCACGGTCATCTGCCAGACGCCAAAACCCTCCTGCTGCGCGCCGTTGTAGTCGGGCGTCGATTTATGGCCCGCCGCCACGCCGGCTGCCGCGAAGGCATCGACCAGCGGATCGGAAAACCGCGTCGGCTGCGTCGACAGCGGGCCGCCGCCGCCGCGATAAAAGCTGGCGCCGCCCTGCCAGGATTCCTGGCGGCGGAAATACGGCAGCACGTGCGCATAGGACCACGGTTGCAGTCCCGACGCCGCCCAGCGGTCGTAATCGCCGCGATGACCGCGCGTATAGGCCATGGCGTTGATCGACGACGAGCCGCCGACGATGCGGCCGCGGGCGCATTCGAGGCCGCGGCCGCCGGTCGAGGCTTCGGCTTCGGCGAAATACATCCAGTCGTGCTTGCGCTTGAGCAACAGGCGCGGCCAGCCGAGCGGAATCTTGATCCACGGATCGGTGTCCCAGCC
>JASHQO010000036.1 GCA_030039105.1 Xanthobacteraceae bacterium | reverse complement strand
CGCCAAGCAAAATCCCTATGCCGGCAAGAAGCGCCGGCATTGATGGCTAAGCGGGTGCAATGAAGTCCAAAAATTTTTTGGCGTAAAAATCATAGAGCTTGCCGGTCTCGGCGCAGGCCGGCAGGCACAGCTCAAGAATCTTCTCCGCCACGTCATCCGGCGTCGGCAGCGTCATCGGATCTTCGCCCGGCATCACGTAGGCGCGCATGCGGGTGCGCGTCGGGCCGGGATTGAAAAGATTGACGCGCACCGGCGTGCCGGTCGTTTCCGCCGCATAGGTCCGCGCCAGCGCATTGAGCGCCGCCTTCGACACCGTATAGGGGCCGGCATATGCGCGGGCATTGGTGGCGGCGCCGGAGGTGAGAAATACGGCACGGCCGGCCGCCGAGCGCCGCAATAGGCCGTCCATGGCGCGGATCAGATGCCAGTTGGCGGTGACGTTGACCGCCATCGCCTCGTCCCAGGCCGCCGGCTGGACATGATCGAGCGGCGAGCGCTGGCCCGGTACTGCGGCGTTGCCGACCAGCACGTCGAGGCGCTGGTGGCGCTCATTCAGCGCCGAGGCGAGTCGGTAAAAGCCGTCATAGTCGCGCATGTCCAGCGGCACGAGCGTCGCCGCGCTGCCGGCGGCGCGCACCGCATCGTCGAGCTCTTCGAGGCCGCCGACCGTGCGTGCCACCGCCACCACATGAGCGCCGGCGCGCGCCAGTTGAAGCGCCGTCGCATAGCCGATGCCGCGCGAGGCGCCGGTAACGAGCGCGATGCGATCCGCAAGTGGTTTGGTCATACGCTGGTCGGCATCCGGCCGGATTGAATCAGAGCCGTCATTGCGAGGCGCCAAAGGGTCCGGCCCGAAGTGACCGGCCCGATGACAGGCTCCGCGACGAAGCAATCCGGGGCGGCGCCCCGCGCTGGCTTGCTTCGCTTAGCTCGCAATGACGAGTCAAACTGATCACTAGCTAGCTTCGGCGAGCAGCGAGAGCTGGCGTGGCGAGGCTTCCTGCGCCGTGCGATCGGTCAGCGAGGTCGGATATTCGCCGGTGAAGCAATGATCGGTGAATTGCGGCCGCGCCGGATCGCGGCCATTTTCGCCCATGGCGCGGTAGATGCCCTCGACGGAAAGGAAGGCGAGCGAGTCCGCGCCGATGAACTGGCGCATGCCTTCGAGATCGTGGGTCGCGGCCAAAAGCTTGTCCCGCTCCGGCGTGTCGATGCCGTAGTAGTCCGGATGCGTGATCGGCGGCGAGGCGATGCGGAAATGCACCTCACGAGCGCCAGCCTCGCGCATCATCTGCACGATCTTCACCGAGGTGGTGCCGCGCACGATCGAGTCGTCGATCAGTACAATGCGCTTGCCGGCGACCACGGCCCGATTGGCGCTGTGCTTGAGGCGGACACCGAGTTGGCGGATGTGCTGGGTCGGCTCGATGAAGGTGCGGCCGACATAGTGGTTGCGGATGATGCCGAGCTCGTAGGGAATGCCGGATTCCTGGGCGTAGCCGACGGCGGCCGGCACGCCGGAATCGGGCACTGGCACCACCACGTCGGCGACGGCGGGCGCCTCGCGGGCGAGCTCGGCGCCGGAAGCTTTGCGCACGTTGTAGACGCTGCGGCCGCCGATCACCGAATCCGGCCGCGCGAAATAGATGTATTCGAAGATGCATGGCCGCGGCGACATCGGCGGGAACGGCTTGTGCGAATGGGCGCCGTCCTCGTCGAAGATCAAAACCTCGCCGTTCTCGACGTCGCGCACATAGTGCGCGCCGATGATGTCGAGCGCGCAGGTTTCCGAGGCCAGGATCGGACAGCCGTCGAGCTTGCCGAGCACCAGCGGCCGGATGCCGAGCGGATCGCGGGCGCCGATCAGCTTCTTGTTGGTCAGGCCGACGAAGGCGAACGAGCCCTCGAGCATGCGCAGGCCTTCGATGAAGCGGTCGACGAAGCGGTTGCGGTGCGAGCGCGCCACAAGGTGGAGGATCACCTCGGTGTCGGTGGTCGACTGCATCATAGCGCCTTCGCGCACCAATTGCTTGCGCAGCGAAATGCCGTTGGTCAGGTTGCCGTTGTGGCCGATGGCAAAGCCGCCGGCATTGAGCTCGGCGAACAGCGGCTGCACGTTGCGCAGGATGGTCCCGCCGGTGGTCGAATAGCGCACATGGCCGACGGCAACGCTGCCGGGCAGGCGGTCGATCACCGCGCGGTCGGAAAAAGCGTCGCCGACCAAGCCGAGGCGGCGCTCGGAGTGGAAACGCTTGCCGTCGAAGGAAACGATGCCGGCGGCTTCTTGGCCGCGGTGCTGCAGGGCATGCAAGCCGAGCGCGGTCAGGGCTGCGGCGTCGGGGTGGCCGAAGATGCCGAACACGCCGCACTCTTCGCGCAGCCGGTCCGCATTGAGGTCGATGGGGGCGGCTTCAGTCTGCGTCATCGGCTCTCCAGCGCGTCAATGCGCCGTTCCCTTGGCAACCTGCCGTATCCCGATTCGTTCGCCGCGATCATAGCCCGTATCCGCCAGCTTGTCGGCGGGAGCGATGAACTCTCCATGTTGCTGATCCGGCGGCTGGGCTTCCGGACTGTCGGTATCTTCGGGCCGCGGCTTCTTCAGCTTCTTTAAGATGGTGCTCTCGGGGTCGTCCGGCAACATCGAGATCAGCCATTGCCCGGTCCCGGCCAGCACCACCCGCGACTTGGCGCTGCGCACCCATTCCGGCTGGCTACGCTCCGGCACCAACCAGATGAAGAACTGAAACGCCACCACCATGATGATGAGCCCGCGGGCCAGCCCGAACAGGAAGCCCAGCGTGCGGTCGAGCGCGCCGACCCTGCTGTCCAGCACCATGTCGGAAATCCGCACCGTGATGACCGAGACGATCAGCAAGGTGAGCAGGAATACGCCGCCGACCACGGCGACCGCCGCGACGATGTCGTTGTTGAAGTACTGTTTGGCGAACGGCAGCAGCTTGGCATAGGAATAAAGGGTCGCGGCTGCAGCCAGCGCCCAGGCGGTAATCGAGAGCACCTCGCGCATGAAGCCGCGCACCATGGCGAGCAGTCCCGAAATCAGCATCACCACGATGAGCACGATATCGAGCAGCGTGATCGGCATGGTCGCTTGCGAACCCGGAGGCGGCGGTGGCAGTGACGAGTGCGAGGCCCGCCGGGTGTATAGCCGGCTATGGGCACGCCGTCACCCGTCTTGTCATGCGCCTAATGGGCAGGTTCGCCGGCGCTGACGACGCTTGGTCGAATATGCGGCGTTAACCAAGAATCCTGTCCTGGCCGCCGACGCGCCGCAGCGCCGGCGTCCCGTCACGGGCGATATCGGCGACCAGATTGGCGAGCGTGCCAAGCGTCGAGAGCGCGACACCGTCGGGGGCCTCGGCACGGGCCGCGTCAGGCACGATCGCCCGGGTAAAGCCGAGTTTCTGCGCTTCCTTGAGCCGGATTGCAGTCTGCGCCACCGGCCGCACCGCACCCGACAGCGACACCTCGCCGAAATAGACCGCATCCGACGGCAGCGGCGCATGGGCCAACGAGGACACCAGCGCGGCGGCGGCGGCGACGTCGGCCGCCGGTTCCTGGATGCGCAAGCCGCCGGCGACGTTGAGATAGACGTCATGGCCCGACAGCCGCACGCCGCAATGGGCCTCGAGCACCGCCAGCACCATGGCGAGCCGGTTCTGGTCCCAACCCACCACGGCGCGGCGCGGCGTGCCAAGCGTGGTCGGTGCGACCAGGGCCTGAATCTCGACCAGCAGCGGTCGCGTGCCTTCGATGCCGGCAAACACGGCAGTGCCGGGACTGCCGAGCTCGCGTTCGGACAGAAACAGCTCGGAGGGGTTGGCGACCTGGCGTAGGCCCGCGCCGGTCATCTCGAACACGCCGATCTCGTCGGTCGGACCGAAGCGATTTTTGATGGCGCGCAGGATGCGGAATTGGTGCGAGCCGTCGCCTTCGAACGACAGCACCGCGTCGACCATGTGCTCGACGACGCGGGGGCCGGCAATCTGGCCGTCCTTGGTGACGTGGCCGACCAGAATGGCGGCAGCGCCGGTGCGCTTGGCGAAGCGGATCAATTCGGCCGCCGATCCGCGCACCTGGGTCACCGTGCCAGGCGCGGCGTCGACGCTCTGCGTCCACATGGTCTGGATGGAATCGATAACCAAGAGCCGCGGCGTCGAGCCTTGTGACAGGGTCGCGATGATATCCTCGACGCCGGTTTCGGCGGCGATCTCGACCGCGGCGTCGGTCAGTCCGAGCCGGTCGGCGCGCAGCCGCACCTGGGCGATGGCTTCTTCACCGGAAATGTAAACGGCGCGATGGCGCGCCCCGGCGAAGGCGGCGGCGACCTCAAGCAACAGCGTCGATTTGCCGATGCCGGGATCGCCGCCGAGCAGCAGCGCCGAGCCGCGCACCAAGCCGCCGCCGGTGACGCGATCGAACTCGGCGATGCCCGAAGCAGCGCGCGGGGCCTCGTGGGCTTCGCCCTTGAGCGGCTCGATGACGAACAGCCGGCCCTTGGTAGCTCGCCTTGGCACTGCGGCGCCTTCCGCGACCAGAGTGTTCCATTCGCCGCAGGCATCGCAGCGGCCCGACCAGCGCACATAGGCAGCGCCGCAGCTCTGGCAGACGAAGTTCTGTATGCGCGCTGCCATTCATCCACCTTGGATTACGAGTCGCCGTCAAGCCCGCGATAGACGACGCGACACCGCAGGCCGAGCCGCGTCAGTATCTCATAGCCGATGGTGCCGGCGGCGGCAGCAAAATCGTCGATGCCGTTGCCGGCGCCGATCAACGTCGCGACATCGCCGCGATGCACGGCACCCGCGTCAATATCGGTCGCGTCGATGCAGGCGAGGTCCATCGAGAGGCGACCGACGATGGGGCAGGGCCTTTCGGCTACGATCGCCATGGCGCCCGGAGCGGCGTCGCTGCCGCTTGCCGCGCGCAACAGCCCGTCGGCATAGCCCAGCGCGACGACGACGATGCGGGACGGGCGCTTTGCCGTCCAGGTCGCGCCGTAACCGACGGTCTCGCCCTCGGCGACGTTGCGCACTTGCAGGATGCGTCCGGTGAGCTCGACGACGCCGCGCATCGGGTTGGTGCGGCCCGGCGTCGGATTGACGCCGTAGAGCGCGGCGCCCGGCCGGGCCAGATCGTAAAGCGCCGCGTCGCCGAGATAGATGCCGGAGGAACTCGCGAGCGAGGCCGGTATGCCGCCATAGAGCGCGCGAATGTCGCGAAACAATTTGAGTTGGCTCACGGTCAGCGGATGGTCCGGGATTTCCGCGCAGGCTAGGTGGCTCATCAACAGCGTGATGCCGTGATTTTCGGTTTGGGTGCGCGGCGCCAGCGCCACGGCTTCTTCGGGGGAGATGCCGAGCCGGTTCATGCCGGTGTTGACCTGCAGCGCGGCGCCGCCGCGCCAGTTGTGGGTGGCGACGAAGGCGTCCCATTCGGCAAGCTCGGTCATGCTGTTGATGACCGGCCGTGCGTTAAGCTCGACGAAGCCCTGCGATCCCTCGGGCATGCAGCCGTTGAGCACATAGATCGTGGCGCCGCGCGCGCGGGCGCGCACGCGCCGCGCTTCGGCCAGATCGGCAACGAAGAACGTCCTGCAGCCGGCCTTCGCAAGGCGTGCCGTGACCGGCTCGAGACCGAGTCCATAGGCATTGGCCTTGACCACGGCACCGCACTCCACCGTCAGCGCCTGATGCGCCAGCGTCCGCCAATTCGACTCGACGGCGGCAAGATCGACGGTCAGCGTGCCGCCGGTCTCCGGCGCTGCATGCGTATAGGTGGTTTCAGCGAGCGGTTCTGCAAAGTCCATGGGCCGTACGTATATGGCTGGCACAGCGCCACGGGTAAAGGAGGTATGCGGCCGCGCGCCGCCTAAAAATCACTGCGATGCACGGTATCGAGATTGGCAAAGCGCGTGATCTCGCCCTCGAACTGGAGCTCCACCGTACCGGTCGGCCCGTGACGCTGCTTGCCGATGATGACCTCGGCTTTTCGGTGCGCATCTGTAATCTGCCTTTCCCATTCGGCAAATTCGGCAGTGCCCTCGCGGGGCTTCTTGTTCTCCAGGTAATACTCTTCGCGGAAAACGAATAGCACCACGTCGGCGTCTTGCTCGATCGAGCCCGATTCGCGCAGGTCCGATAGTTGCGGTCGCTTGTCGTCTCGCGCCTCGACTTGCCGCGACAATTGCGACAGCGCCAGGATCGGAACGTCGAGTTCCTTGGCCAGCGCTTTAAGCCGCGTGGTGATCTCGGTGATTTCCTGGACGCGGCTTTCGCTGGAGCGGCGGGTTGAGCCTTGCAGCAACTGGAGGTAGTCGATGACCAAGAGGTCGAGCCCGCGCTGGCGCTTGAGACGCCGCGCCCGCGCCGCCAACTGGCCGATCGAAAGGCCGCCGGTCTCGTCGACATAGAATGGCAAGTTCTGTAGCTCGATCGAAACGTCCTTGATCCGCTCGAAATCGCCTTCCTCGATGGCGCCGCGGCGGATCTTGTTCGAGGGAATGCCGGATTGCTCGGCGATGATGCGGGTGGCGAGCTGCTCAGCCGACATTTCCAGCGAGAAAAAACCGACGATGCCGCCGTTCAGCGCGTCGCGGTGACCATCAGCGCGGACTTCGCCCGGCACGAAGGATTTCGCGACGTTGTAGGCGATGTTGGTGGCGAGCGCGGTTTTGCCCATGCCCGGGCGGCCGGCAAGGATGATCAGGTCGGACTGCTGCAAGCCGCCCATGCGAGTGTCGAGATCGGTCAAGCCGGTGGCAAGGCCGGACAGGCCGCCGTCGCGCTGATAGGCGCGTGCCGCCATGTCGACCGCTGTGGTGAGCGCCTGGGCGAAGCGCTGGAAGCCGGAGTCGTAGCGTCCGGTTTCGGCGATTTCGTAAAGCCTGCGCTCGGCGTCCTCGATGTGGCTGGCCGGCGTCGAGTCGACCGGCGCATCGTAGGCGGTGTTGACCATCTGCTCGCCGATGGTGATCAGGTCGCGGCGCAGCGAGAGATCGTAGACTGTGCGCCCATAATCCTCAGCGTTGATGATCGTAGTGGCTTCGGCGGCGAGCCGCGCTAGATATTGATTGAGCGACAGGCCGGCAACGTCGACATCCGAGGGCAAGAACGTTTTCAGCGTGACCGGCGTCGCCAGCTTGCTGGCGCGCACCAGACTGCCGGCCAACTCGAAAATGCGCTGATGGATCGGCTCGAAGAAATGCCGTGGCTCGAGAAAATCGGAAACCCGGTAGAACGCCTCGTTATTGACCAGGATGGCGCCGAGCAACGCCTGTTCGGCCTCGATATTGTGCGGCGGCGTGCGGAACGCCGGTTCCGCGGCAGGCTGTTTCCGTGCAAGTGCCGAATCGAACGGTGCCATGGGTCCAGTCAAGTGATTCGCGTGTGGCCGATTTTGGGTCGGTCGCAGCAGGGCTTGTCAATCTTCTTTGGTCACTCAACATCGCGGATCACTCAACGACAGCGGCATGTTTTCCGCACGCGCCGCACGCAACCACGCACATCCCGTCGTTAATCGACCGCCGCCGCCATGGGAAATCCTGTTTGCGGCTTTCCCCGTTACTCACCGAAGGACGGAGGGCAACGTCGATAGCCGCCGCATAACCCTTGACTGCCGGTTTCGCCGCGAGCTCTGCCGCCTCGACCGGGGGCTCGCGCTATTCGGCGGCAATCTGGGACTTGTCCGTGGCGTTCGGCGCCTTGGCGTACATGTAATCTCGCGTCAGCGGTACCGCGTCGTTGCTCTTGATCAATTGAATCTGGAAGACGACCAGCCCGAAATACTTGAAGGACGCCTCGAATCCGGCGAGGTACCAGTCCCACATCCGGACGAATTCCTCGTCGCGAATCCTTGCGGCCTTGTCGCGTTGGGCCAGAAAGCGCTCGCGCCACAGGTGCAAGGTCTTGGCGTAGTGCAGCCGCAGCACCTCGATGTCCGAAATGATGAAGCCCGAACGTTCGATAACGGGCATCAGCTCGGACAGGGCAGGGGTGTAGCCGCCCGGAAAGATGTAGCGCTCGACCCACGCATTGGTCTCGCTCGCCCCCGGCGAGCGCCCGATCGTGTGCAGCAGCATGACGCCGTCAGGCGCCAGCAGGTCGAAGCACTTTTGAAAGAACTCGCCGTAGTGGCGCTTGCCAACATGCTCGAACATGCCGACGGACACGATGCGATCGAATTTTCCGGTCAGGCGCCGGTAATCCTGTTCGAGGAATTCGCAATTGGCGCCTTCCGCCGCCGCACGCTTGCGGGAGAACGCAATCTGCTCCGGGGACAGATTGATGCCCACGACTTGCGGCACCGCGTCGTCGTGCGCATCGAGCCGTCCGCCGAAATTGCTGTAACCCTGCTCGCGCAGTATGCGCGCCAGATGAATACCCAAGCCGCCCCAGCCGCTGCCGATGTCGAGAACGCGCAAGCGTCGATCGTTCAACAACAGCTTGGCGGCGATGTGCCGCATTTTCGCCTGCTGGGCTTGCTCGAGCGAAGCGTCGTCGTGTTCGAAATAGGCGCAGGAATATTGGCTGTTCGAATCCAGGAACAACTCGTAGATGCCCCGGTCGATATCGTAATGGTGCCTAGCGTTGTTGCGCGCGCGGCGCAGGTTGTTGTCGCGGATAAGGCGCTTGGCGGCGGCACGGCCGCTCTTCAACACCCGGACCCAGGGTCGGTCGCGCCGCCCGCCGATATTGCGCACGATGACGTCGAGCAGATCCGCGGCCGAGCCGCGCTCGACGACCAGGCCGCCATACATATACGCCTCGCCGAGGCGTAGCTCCGGATCGAGCATGACGGCGAGTTGCCAGGCCCGCGACGTGAACCGGGCCGTAACCGGCAGACCGGTACCGTCACCGGAGGTCAGTTTGCGTCCGCTCGCCGAAATGATGGTCAGACTTCCGGTCTCAATGATCCGGTTCAGTAGAGCCTTAAGCAACCGATCCACGGTCGTCTCCACGCCATACGCCACGCGGGCAGAATTCCAATCGATGCGGGGGGGAACCGGCGTGTCGCCGGGCACGGCCCCGCAGCCTCGCTAACGCGCCAAGGGCGTGCTTCGCTTGCCGTCATTAAAACAAAATCATCCTTGACCAGCAACGCAGCAATCGTGCTAAGCGCCGTCTGCCGCCTATGGCCGGGTTCGGGTCAGGATGATGGGTCAGCCGACAAAACCGAGGGGATCTGCGGTGTTCCGGCATGCCGCACCCGCGATTGGCCTGTTTCTGGGGCTCGCTCCGGTGCTGGCCCATGCCCAGACCAGCATCGATCAGGGCAAAACGCCGGCCGAAATCTTCGCTATCGATTGTGCAACCTGTCACAAGTCGGCGCGCGGCTTGGCCCACGGCAAGACCAGTTCGGAGCTCGCCTCGTTTCTGGCTGAGCACTACACGTCCGGGCGCGACCAGGCCGCGGCTCTGGCCGCCTATGTGATGGGGGCGGGTGGCGGCGATGCCGCGCCGACCCAGGCGCGAGGTCCAAAAACCCAGCCGGAGACCAAGCCCGCGGAGACCAAGCCGGCCGAGATCAAGCCGCCGGAGCCCAACAAGCCGCCGACCCGCACCGCCAAGCCCGCGGAAACGCCGGCGGCCACTGCCAAATTGCGACCGGAGGAAGAAAGAAAGCCGCCCGGTGCGACCGCGACCCGCAACCGCCACACTGAGCCGGAACCGGAGCCTTCGGCGCCGCAGCCCGCCACGGTGGTTGCTTCGCCGGCATCCTCCAGTGCTCCGGGCCCGGAGGCCAGCCCGTCAGCGGTGCCAGCGCAAAGTGCCGCGTCCCCGTCTAACGGCGATTCCGGCGAAAGCGCGCCGGTTCCCCGGGACGATATTCCGGACTGACCCGGTCAGGCCTTTTCGGCAGTCTCCGTGCCTTCGGCCGGCTCGCCGCTGCCGTCGCGCGCCCGCGCCGCTTCCGCGGCCTCCGGCTCGAAGAAGGCCTCTGCAGCGGTCGCCGCAGCTTCCGCTTCGGTCAGCTCCTGGCGCAACTGGGTGGCGTCTTCGCCGC
>JASHQO010000411.1 GCA_030039105.1 Xanthobacteraceae bacterium | reverse complement strand
CGAAGACCTCGCGGATCGCCTCGATCTCCTTGAGGTCGCCGATCGGCGTCGAGGTGGCGTGCGGATTGATGTAGTCGATCGGCGCCCTGACGTCGCGCAGCGCCATCTTCATGCAGCGCACTGCGCCTTCGCCCGACGGCTGCACCATGTCGGCGCCGTCTGAGGTGGCGCCGTAGCCGGCGACCTCGGCATAGATCTTGGCGCCGCGCGCCTTGGCGTGGTCGAGCTCTTCGAGCACCAGCACGCCGGCGCCGCCGGCGATGACGAAGCCGTCGCGGTCGGCGTCATAGGCGCGCGAGGCCTTGTCCGGTGTCTGGTTGAAGTTCGACGACATCGCGCCCATCGCGTCGAACAGCACCGACAAGGTCCAGTCGAGCTCCTCGCAGCCGCCGGCAAAGATGATGTCCTGCTTGCCGACCTGGATGATCTCGTACGCATTGCCGATGCAATGGTTCGAGGTGGCGCAGGCCGACGAGATCGAATAGTTCACGCCCTTGATCTTGAACCACGTGGAGAGCGTCGCCGACGCCGTCGACGACATGGCCTTGGGCACGGCGAACGGACCGACGCGTTTCGGGCCTTTGCTCCGTGCAATGTCGGCGCTCTCGACGATGGTGCGGGTCGACGGGCCGCCCGAGCCCATGATCAGGCCGGTGCGCTCGTTCGAGATTTCGTTCTCGGCGAGGCCGGAGTCGCGGATCGCCTGCTCCATGGCGACATGGTTCCAGGCGGCGCCGCCGCCGAGAAAACGCATGGCGCGGCGGTCGACTGCCTCGGCCGGATCGAGCGTTGGCGCGCCGTGCACCTGGCAGCGGAAGCCGAGCTCGGCATATTTGTCGGCGCGCACAATGCCGGATTTGGCCTCGCGCAGGGACGCCACCACCTCCTGCGTGGAGTTGCCGATGGACGAGACGATGCCCATCCCGGTGACGACCACACGCTTCATCGTTCCCTCATTCGCAAGATGTCAGGCTCGGCGCGATCATAGCCGAAAACCGGCGGTCATTTCAGGTGGGGCATGATCTTGTCCGAAAACCGGTACCCACTTTTCGGGATCATGCCCAGCGCGATTATCGCTCAGGCTTCGTTGGGCTGCGGTTCGCTGTTGCGGAACAGCCCGACCTTGAGGTCGAGCGCGCGATAGATGATGGAACCGTCCGCCGACAGCCAGCCGTCGGCGATACCGAGCACCAGCTTGCTGCGCATCACGCGCTTGATGTCGATGCCATAGACGATGTTCTTCATCGTCGGCAGCACTTGGCCGGAGAACTTCAGTTCGCCCATGCCGAGAGCGCGGCCCTTGCCGGGCGAGCCGAGCCAGCCGAGAAAGAAGCCGAGAAGCTGCCATAACGCGTCGAGGCCGAGGCAGCCCGGCATCACCGGGTCGCCCTTGAAGTGGCAGGGGAAAAACCAAAGGTCGGGCTTCAGCTCGAGCACGGCCCGCACCAGCCCCTTGCCATATTCACCGCCCACCTCCGCGATCTCGGAAATGCGGTCGAACATCAGCATCGGCGGCAACGGCAACTGCGGGCCCTCAACGAAGAGCTCCCCCCGCCCGCAGGCGAGCAAGTCCTCGTAGTCGAAATTTGAACGGCGATCCTGCATCCTAGATTTTGCTCCGCCCCAGCCGATCACCGGCCGGAATCCCTAACATATTGGGGCATTTATGGCAAAGCTGCACCCCGGCGCGCAGCCCGCTGCGGTGGGTAAGCCGGGGCCGCGGCCTATTGCCGGGGCAGTTGCAGCGGCCGCAGCGTGGCGTATAATGATTTCACTTGCAACAATCTTGCTGGCCCCGTTGGGGCAGTGGATAAAACCATGACACAGTCGCGTCCAATCGTTTCCCCGCCGCCGCCCGCCGCAGTGCCGAGCTACCAGTCGCCGGCCGTTCCGGGCCGCACCGGCTGCCCCTGGCATGACGTCAAGGAGAAGCTCCGCGACGTCGGCTTGCGCCCGACCCGCCAGCGCATGGCGCTGGGCTGGATCCTGTTCGCCAAGGGCGACCGCCACGTCACCGCCGAAATGCTCTACGAGGAAGCAACTCGCGCCAAAGTCCCGGTGTCGCTCGCCACCGTATACAACACGTTGCACCAGTTCACCGAAGTGGGCCTGCTACGCCAGGTCGCCGTCGACGGCTCAAAGGCCTATTTCGACACCAACAATTCCGAGCACCACCACTTCTTCATCGAGGACCAGAACGACCTCATGGATATCCCCTCGAGCGACGTCGTCGTCGGCAAGGCGCCGGTCGCGCCGGAGGGTTACGAGATCGCGCGCATCGACGTGGTGGTGCGGCTGCGGCGGAAGAGGTGACCGTCGGTGTCGTGCCCTGCCAGCGGATCCGGCCCGAAGTGGCCGGTCCGATGACAAGCTCCGGCGGGGCACCCAGTAACCGCGGGACTCACGGATTGAGCTCGATCGCTTCGCCGACGAAGACGGCGAGTCATTCGATCTTTTCATCCGGATAGACGCCCCACAGCTCGTTCTGCGGGATCCAGCCGTCGAAACCGTCGCCGGAAATCTGGCACCAGGTGCCGCTGCAGTGCTTGACGTTACCGAGCACGCCGAACTGCAATTGCGCGGTCACCGGGCTCTTGGCGTCGGGCTTGGCGTAGAGCGGAGCGAGGTCGGTCTTGTTTTTCATCTGCACGGTGGCGGTGCGCTTGCCCGACAGCAACGAGTGATAGACCCAGCCCTCGGCGCCTTCGGAATCGCGGACGCGGCGCCAGTTCTCGAATTCGGCGGTGATCTCCACCGGCAGGCCGACCCGCGTGTAGATCCAGGCAACGTCGTGATCCTTGTCCGGGCCGCCGCGCACGTTGACGCGATCGGCCTTGAGGCTGACGAAGCGGGGCACCGGCAGGCCATTCGTGGCGCTGTCGTTGGCGGCCCGGGCTGCGCCTGCCGCGAAGGCACATGACAGCGCGGCCGCGATCGCAAACTGCACCCACCTCACTACCAGTCGTCGCACTGCCGGCGCACCCTGTCTGCGAGACGATTTGCGGCGAGCGCCGGGAACCCCGGCGCGCTTTGTCGGAGCGCGGCCATCTGGTAGAGAGATTTTGATAAACCGCCTCCCCAGTTCCAGTGTCGGCGAGGGCGGTTAAGGAGACCTGAACGGGCCATTGCGGCCGATTTTCAGGCGTGTTCCGGGTGGCGTGAGAGGCGCAAATGGCAACCGGCAAGAAGCCGCTGGTCGTGGTCACCCGGAGGCTGCCGGACGCCATCGAGATGCGCATGCGTGAACTGTTCGACGCACGGCTCAATACCGACGACAAGCCGATGAGCCAGGCCGAATTGGTCGCCGCCGCCAAGACCGCCGACGTCATCGTGCCGACCGTGACCGACCATATCGACCGCGCGGTGCTCAGCCAGTCCGGCGAACGCCTGAAGCTGATCGCCAATTTCGGCAACGGCGTCGACAATATCGACGTCGCCACGGCCGTGCAGCGCGGCATCACCGTCACCAACACGCCGGGCGTGCTTACCGAGGACACCGCCGACATGACCATGGCGTTGATCCTGGCGGTGCCGCGGCGCCTGGCCGAAGGCGCCCAGGTGCTCACCGGCAGTCAGGAATGGAGCGGCTGGAGCCCGACCTGGATGCTCGGCCACCGTATCTGGGGCAAGCGCCTCGGCATCGTCGGCATGGGCCGCATCGGCCAGGCGGTGGCGCGCCGCGCCCACGCCTTCGGGCTAAAGATCCACTATCACGACCGCCGCCGCATGACCGAAGCGGCCGAGGCGGAATTGCACGCCACCTACTGGGAGAGTCTCGACCAGATGCTGGCGCGCATGGACATCATCTCCATCAACTGCCCGCACACGCCGGCGACTTATCACCTGCTGTCGGCGCGCCGGCTCAAGCTCATTCGCCCCGAGGCCTATATCGTCAACACCGCGCGCGGCGAGGTGATCGACGAGAACGCGCTGGCACGGCTGATCGAGGCCGGAGAGATCGCCGGCGCCGGGCTCGACGTGTTCGAGCACGAGCCCGCGGTGAGCCCGAAACTCGTCAAGCTCGCCAAGGCCGGCAAGGTGGTGCTGCTGCCGCACCTCGCCTCCGCCACCCTCGAAGGCCGGGTCGACATGGGCGAGAAGGTTATCGTCAACATCAAGACCTTCATGGACGGCCACCGCCCGCCGGACCGCGTCCTGCCGTCGATGTTGTGAAACCTTGAGGTGCAGTTCGCGTAATGCCGACTTCGCAACGCTTTTCCTTGTCCCGCTTTGCCGGTCTCGCTCTCGTCGTCGCGCTGACGCAGCCGGCGTTGGCCGACGAGCCGGTCGGCCAGGCGCAAGCGGTCGTCGCCAAGAACGGCATGGTGGTGGCGCAGGAGGCGACGGCGGCGCGCATCGGCGCCGCGATTCTGGAGAAGGGCGGCAACGCGGTGGACGCCGCGGTCGCGGTCGGCTTCGCGCTGGCGGTGAGCTATCCGCGCGCCGGCAATCTCGGCGGCGGCGGCTTCATGCTGATCCATCAGGCCGCCGGCAACGATACCGCGATCGACTATCGCGAGACCGCGCCGGCGGCGATCACCAAACAAAGCTTCCTCGACGCAGAGGGCAATGCCGATCCGCAAAAATCGCGCGACTCCGCGCTCGCCATCGGAGTGCCGGGCACGGTCGAGGGCCTTGCGCTTGCCGAGCGCAAATATGGCTCGGGCCGTTTCACGCTGGCCGACCTGATCGCGCCGGCGCTCGAGCTTGCCCGCAACGGCATGCCGGTCACCGACGATATTGCGGACCTGTCAGGCACTATGCTCGACCGGCTCAAGCGCTGGCCGTCGGCGGCAAGGATTTTTCTCAAGCCCGACGGCACGCCGCTCACACCGGGCGGAATCCTGGTGCAGAGCGATTTGGCCAACGTGCTCGAAACGATCGCCAAAGATGGCCCGTCGGCGTTTTATAAAGGCCCGATCGCGGAGAAAATCGCGGCCGCGGTGCAAGCCGCGGGAGGCGTCATGACCGTCGACGATCTGGAAGGATACGCGGCAGTCGAGCGCCAGCCGGTGCGCGGCACCTATCGCGGCTATGACGTGGTCTCCATGCCGCCGCCGTCATCCGGCGGCGTCGAGCTGATCGAGATGCTCAACATCCTCGAAGGTTTTGATCTCGCGCACGCCGACGAAACCCAGGAGCTTCACCTCCTGGTCGAGGCCATGAAGCGCGCCTATGCCGACCGCGCCCTGTTCCTCGGCGACCCCGACAAGGTGAAAGCCCCGGTCGCCAAGCTGATCTCGAAAGACTATGCGGCGGCCTGGCGCGCCACCATCGATCCGGAGCGTGCCACGCCGGCCAGCGCCATCCGCGCCGGCGGCACGGTGCAGCAGGAAGGCCGCAACACCACGCATTTCTCCGTGGTCGATCGGT
>JASHQO010000410.1 GCA_030039105.1 Xanthobacteraceae bacterium | reverse complement strand
ACCTGTTCGACCATCAGGTGCTGATCGCCACCAGCGACGGCAGCCTGGAGAGCTTTCCGCTTAAAGCCATGTCGGTCGCCGAGTTCTACGAAGCGTTCATGGACCGGTTGCGCCGCCTCGATATCGACGTGCACATCTGGACCACGCCGAGCGAGATCGAGAACGCGATCCCGTTCGATCGGGACGAGAGCCACGCGCAATACGATGCCGAATACGTCTCGCGCTTCCGCCGGGCGCTGGTGCAGTCGGCTCGCGTCATGAACGAATTCCGCACCCGCTTCGTCGGCAAGGCCAGCCCGGTGCACTTTTTTTGGGGCAGCTTCGATCTGGCGGTGACGCGCTTTTCCGGCCGCACGGCGCCGCCGCCGCAGGGCGCGACGCCCAACGTCGCGCCCTGGGTGATGGCGGAAGCCTATTCGCATGAAGTGTCGAGCTGCGGCTTCTGGCCCGGCAACGGCGGCTATGGCCGCGCCGCGTTCTACGTCTATGCCTATCCGGAGCCGGACGGCTACGGCAACACGCCGCTCGGCACCGCCGACGCGTTCTACGACAAGTCGCTCGGGCAGTTCATCCTGCCGTATGACGCGGTGCGCCTCGCCCGCGATCCGGACGCGCTGCTGCTCGGATTTTTGCAGGACACCTACGAGGCCGCCGCCGACCTCGCGCGGTGGGATCGCGAGGCCCTGGAGCGGCGGTAGCGCCGCGGCGTCCTCATCGCCCAGGAGCCCGCGAAGCGGACGTCTCGAAGGATGCTGCTCTAAGCTTGACGGTTCGAGACGCGGCGCCCGCGCGGCGCTTCCTCAGGGTCTTGACGCGCGCGGCTTGACCGTCGGGTTGGCGAGCCGCATCGGCTCGCCCTTCTCGAACTTCTGAATTTGCTCGAAACATTCGCGGAAATAGAGCTCGAAATTATCCCATTCGGCCCAGCCGAGATGCGGCGTGCACAGCACGTTCGGCATTTTCAGGAACGGATGGTTGCCGCCGGTGATCGGCTCTTGCTCGTAGACGTCGACCGCGGCATAGCCGGGACGGCCGTTGCGCAGCGCCTCGAGCAAAGCACCGGGCTGCACCAGCTCGGCGCGGGCGACGTTGACGAACAAGGCAGTCGGCTTCATGCGCGCGAAATCCGCAAGGCCGACGATGCCCCTGGTCTCGCGCTGCAGGCGGATGCCGATCGACAGCACGTCGGCGCGCTCGAACAGGTCGGCCTTCGACCGCGCGAACTCGTAGCCCAAGGCGGCAGCTTTTTCCTGTGAGTTCTTCTGGCCGAAGGCTAGCACCTTCATGCCGAGACCGTTGCCGCCCGCGGCCACCAGCGCGCCGATCGCGCCGAGGCCATAGACGCCGAGCGTCGAGCCGCGCAGCCGGTGCGACAGCGTGCACGGCCAGTCGCCGCGCTTCATGCGCTCGGCTTCGAGCGCGACGTTTCTTCGCGACGCGACGATGAGCGCCAGCGTGAGCTCGGCCGGCGCCTCCGGCGAGCTGCTCGCGCCGGTCGAGACCGCAATACCGAGCGCGGTGGCGGCGGCGAAGTCGATGCGCTGTGAGTTGCGGCCGACCAGCGCGATCAGCTTGCATCTGGGCAGCCGTTCCAGCAGGGCGCGCGAGAAGTGAACGCGCTCTCGGATCGATACGACGACGTCGGCATCCTTGAGCCGCTCGACGAGCTGATCGAGATCGCGCGCCGGCTCGCGATAACGCACCACGTCGTGATGGCGGATCAGCGAGAAGCATTGCAGCCGATCGACCATATCCTGGTAGTCGTCGGGAATTGCGATTTTCATGATGCCGTGGACGTAGGGTGGGTTAGCCGCGAAGCGGCGTAACCCACCAGGGCCGAGCGGTGGGTTATACGCGCCTGCGGCGCTAACCCACCCTACAAAAAAGTCACGCTGCGGCGGCTTGCGCCTTGCGCTCCAGCACGAAGTCGTAATGCACGACGTAGAACGGCTCGTTCAACAGCTCGCCGCCCGGCGCCTTACTGCCCGCCGGCATCTTCCTGAAGTCGACGATCAGCGGCTCCTTCACGCCGTACACCGCGTCGCTCTCGATCCATTTGTCGCCGGACCGGAACAGGTGGGTCACCAGGCCGTGATAGCCGGGCGCGTCGAGGGCGAAATGGATGTGCGCCGGCCGCATGTGGCTGAGATTGGTGCGGTTCATCAGCTCGCCGATCGTGCCGTCCATCGGGATGGTGTAGGCGATCGGCGCCACGGTGCGGATCAGATAAGAGCCGTCGGGCTGCGAATGATAAAGCCCGCGCATCCACGGCCCTTCGATCTCCGGCCGTTGCGCCTCATAGAAGCCGTCGCCGTCGGTCTGCCACAGGTCGAGCACGGCGCCCGCGATCGGCTCGCCGCCGACGCCGCTGACCTTGCCGCTGACGAAGCAGGGAATGCCGGGCGCGTTCACCGCCATGTTGCCGCCGTTGGCCACCGCGGGCGCATCGGCAACGTGGAACGGACCTTCGACCGTCGACGGCGTCGCGCCGCTGGCTTGCCGGTGATTGATGGCGTCGACCAGCATGCTCACACCGAGCACGTCGGACATCAGGATGAATTCCTGGCGCTTGTCGTCGCACATCTGTCCGGTGCGGGTCAGGAAATCGATCGCCACGGCCCATTCCGCCTGGGTCGGCTCGATCTCGCGCACGAACGCGTGGAGGTGCTTGACTGCGGCCTGCATCACCTGCTTGAGCCGCGGATTGGGAATATCGCTCCAACGCTGGCTGACGACGTCGGTCAAGGTCTTTTCCGTCACATAGGGCATGGTCGTCTCCTGGAAACCCGAAATTCAATGTGAGTGGAGCATGATCTTTCCCGAAAACCGGCTTCCATCCTCGGATCGAAGTCCGCGGACGGGCTTGTTCCGGATCATGCTCGACCCGCTAGCTCGCGCCGCACAATGGCGGCGCCTTCGGCCATGGCTTTCATCTTAGCAAAAGCCACTGCGCGCGGCAGGTATTTCATGCCGCAATCCGGCGCCACCACCACCCGATCCGGGGCAACATGGGCCAGCGCCCGCCGGATGCGCTCGGCCACGGTCTGCGGCGTCTCGACCGTCATGTCGGACAGGTCGATGACCCCCAAGATAATGGTTTTCGACGGCAGCGCCTTCAAGATCGCAAGATCGAGCTTGGGCTGCGCCGCCTCGATCGAGACTTGCTGCGCCTTCGATCCTTCGAGCTCGGCGAGGAACGAATAGCCCGACGGCTTGTCGTGGACCACCGCCGCATAGCCGAAGCACAGGTGCACCGCGACCGTGCCGGTGACGCCGGCGAGCGCGCGGTCGAGCGCCTTCAGCCCATATTGCCGGGCTTTCTCGGGATGCTGCTGCATCCACGGCTCGTCGATCTGCACCAGGTCGGCGCCGGCCGAGAACAAATCCTTGATCTCGGCGTTGACCGCATCCGCATAGGCGAGCGCGACCGCTTCCTCGTCCTTGTAGTAATCGTCCTGGGCCTGCCGGCCCATGGTGAACGGCCCCGGCACCGTCGCCTTGATGGCGCGCTCGGTATTGGCGCGCAGCACCTTGAGGTCGCGCAGCTCGACGGCATGCCG
>JASHQO010000409.1 GCA_030039105.1 Xanthobacteraceae bacterium | reverse complement strand
ATCGGCCGAAGCTTTCGGGGTCAACCCCGCCGATCGGGCCTGGGTCGATCGCTTATGCGTCGGGCAGCCGCTCGCGACCTTCACCGACAAGATCACGCTCAGCGGCGCCCGCGACCGCATCCCACGCAAGAGCTATGTCCGCGCCGGCAGTTACGTTAATCCGAGATTTGACCGGGCGCTGAGCGAGGTGCGATCCGATCCGTCGTGGCGCACCTATGAGGTGCCGAGCGGCCACGATGTCATGGTCGACGTACCGGAGCGGCTCTGCGAGATCTTGCTCGAAGTGGCGCAATAAACTCAGTGGCCCGAGAATTTGAGCGATCCGTCGCGCCTGACGCGCGGCAGCAGATCAATTTCCCATGCCAGGTACTCGTTCATCGCCGCCTTGGTGTCGCCTGAGCGCTCGTAGGGCTTGCGCCACTGATCGACAGCCTCATCGGCCATCTTTTTCGGCTCGGCCGTCAGCGGATACCCAGCCGCTTGCCAGGCGGTGTTGCCGCCCGCCAGGGCGCATACCGGAATCTCGACCAGCGCAGCGGCCTCGGCGGTCGCCAGCCGCGCCAGCGTGCCGTCCTCCGAGGTGAGTACCAGCGTGCCGCCGCTCGCCGGAATCGTCTCGAATGCGCGCCCGAGCCGGGTGCGGATCGCAAACCACGCGCCGGGAATGTGGCCCGTAAGATAGTCGCGGCTCGACGACAGATCGACAGCGGTCGCGGCATTGCGCGACAGCAGCGTGCTGAGCGTCGCGCAGTCGATGAACGAACCGGCCTGTGTCTCACCATCGAGCACCGTTGCTTCGGGACGGCCAATCTCGGTGCCTGCCTCGACCAGCACAAAGACGTCGCTCCAGCCCATCTGGCGCAGCCACGATCCGGTCATCGCCGCGCGCACCTCGGCGTCGTCGACCAGCACGATGCGTGCGCCGAGCGTGCCGACATGCTGGTCGGTGGCCTGCACCAACTGCCCGCCCGGCGCCGAGATCGCGCCGGCGACATGGCCGGCGGCATATTCGGCGGGATCGCGGACGTCGAAGATGTAAAGCGTGCGCGTCGCATCCTCGCGCCAGGCGTCCAGTGTCTCCCGATCGACACGTTCGACGCCAAAGCGTTGTGCCACATCGCGTGCGGCGCCACGCGCCCAGTCGAGCGTCTTGGACGAAACATCCGGGGCGCGCCGATCTTTGCCGCTGTCGCAAGAAAAACCGGCAAGGCTCCAGCCCATGGTGCCGTTACGCAGCGCTACCACCTTGTTTGGCACGCCGGCATCGATCAGCGACTGCGCACCGATGATGCTGCGGGTGCGGCCGGCGCAGTTGACGACGATCAGGGTGTCTGGCGACGGGGCGATCTCGCGGGCGCGCAGCACCAGTTCGGCGCCCGGCACGTTGACGCCGCTCGGAATCGACACCCGGGAATATTCGTCGAACGGACGGCTGTCGAGCACGACGATGTCGGCCTTTTCGCGTAACAGCCGCTCGAGTTCCACCGCCGAAATGTTCGGCGTGCCGCGCTCATGCTCGATATACTCGCCGAACGCCTTGCTCGGCACATTGACGCCGGAGAACACTTCGAAGCCTGCCGCCACCCAGGCATCGACCCCGCCATCGAGGATGGCGACGTCGGTATATCCGTTGCGCCGCAGGATTGCCGCGGCACGCTCGGCAAGGCCATCGTTATCGTCGCACAGCACGATGCGGGTGCTGCGGCGCGGCACAAGCTGGGCGAACCTCAACTCGAACCGGCTCAACGGGATCGCGCGTGCCAGCAGCAGATGACGCTGCGAGAAAATCAACTCCTCGCGGACGTCGACGAGCGCGAGCTCGCCGCCGTCGCCGATCATGCCGCGTAAGTCGGTCGGACTGACCCGAGATGTACTCACTGGCGCCGATCACGTCGCCTGCTGCGGGGTCATCTGATGCACCGCGCCGGTGTTCAGGTCGAAACGCACGCGGTGGATCTTGTCGAGGTTTGTGCCCGTCACACGGACGAAGCGCGCGTAGTCGGGATAGTCGATCGAATGAATCTTGCCGTCCTGATAGATGCCGGCGTGGCCGGGCTCGAGCCGATACTTCTTTACCGGCTTGAGCTTGGCGGGGCCCGATTCGCCGTTACCGTCCTCGCGTTCCCATTCGATCATGTCGGTGTAATGGGTGGCTTGGCCGTAGATCGCCCAGGAGGCGCCGTGATCGTGTGGCGGCGACACGCGCGCCTTATCGTTGATGTGAGCCAAGATCTGGAAGCCAAGCTCGGGATCGTCATAGAGCACATGCAAGCCGCGCGGCGCCTGTTCGCAGTGCTTGCGCACGAAGTCCGGATTTTGCAGCAGGTGCTCGAGCTTGAGGCGAACTTGCTCGCGCCCGTTTGGGCCGGGATCGCGGGACAGAATGGAACGGCAGTCGGCGACGAACTGGTCGAGTTGATAGGCCATGGCAGTGGCTCCCGAGAGTTTCTCCCAGTGTCGCGCATCGGCCGGCCGAGCGCCAGCGTCACCTTGCCGATTTGGATAAGCCGGCGCCGATCGCTACATTGTCGCCCATGTTCGGGCTGCAACGGATCAACGATCGGCCGCGCAATGTGCGGCTGGACACACTGGTTCGGCTGCGCTGGTTCGCCGTTCTGGGCCAGTTCGGTGCCGTCCTGGTGGTGCATCTCGGCCTCGAGTTCGAGGTGCCGATCTGGGCCTGTCTTGCCGTCATCGCGCTGTCGGCCCTGCTTAACGTGGCGTTGCGGATCGGCTTCCGCGAGACCCAGTGGCTGGAGCCTGACCGCGCTGCCTGGCTGTTGAGCTTCGACGTCGCCGAACTCGCGGCGCTGCTCTATCTCACCGGCGGCTTGGAAAACCCGTTCGCGTTCCTGCTGCTCGGGCCGGTGCTGATCTCGGCCACCGCGTTGCCGCCACGGATGACGTTGTTGATCGGCACCTTCGCCATGCTGTGCGCCACGGTGCTGGTGTTCTTCCACTACGATCTGCCGTGGGACAGCGAAGACCCGCTGCAGCTACCGGAAATCTACATGGTCGGGGTCTGGCTCTCGATCCTGCTCGCGATCGGCTATATCGGCGTCTACACGTGGCAGATCGCCGAAGAGGCGCGCCAGCTCTCCGATGCCTTGGCGGCGACCGAACTCGTTCTGGCGCGCGAACAGCATCTATCACAGCTCGATGGCCTCGCCGCGGCGGCGGCCCATGAGCTCGGCACGCCGCTCTCCACCATCACCGTGGTCATTCGCGAGATCGAGCGCGCGCTCGATCCGAAATCGCCCCATGCCGAGGACGTCAAACTGTTGCGCGAGCAGGCCCAGCGCTGCCGTGAGATTTTGGCCAAGATTACGGAGTTGCCGACCGGCGAGCCGTTCGACCGCTTGCCGCTGTCCGCCTTGATCGAAGAGGCGGCGGCGCCGCATCGTAATTTCGGCGTTTCGATCGGCGTGACGTTGCCACCCGACCGCACCGCGGAGCCGGTCGGCGCGCGCAATCCGGCGATCCGCTATGGCCTCGGCAACTTGATCGAGAACGCGGTCGATTTTGCCCATCGCCGGGTCGAGATTTTCGCCACCTGGACCGATGCCGAGGTCACCATCACCATCAGCGACGACGGTCCAGGCTTTGCCCCTGAAGTGATCGACCGTATCGGCGCGCCCTATGTGACCCACCGCCGGCCGCTCGTGCGCGGGCCCGACGACGAAGACGCCGTGTTCGGGTTGGGTCTCGGCTTTTTCATCGCCAAAACTCTTCTGGAGCGCTCCGGAGCCAAGCTCGGCCTGACCAACCAGGCACCGCCGCTGCACGGCGCCACCATTAGCGTTACCTGGAGCCGGGTCGATTTCGAACGGCCGTCGGCCTCGCCCCCTCTTGAGCCTGCGGCCCAACCCTCCTAATTGTTACGGAGGCATTGGCCCGATTGTTGATGCAGGGGGCTGGCGACTTCCTTTGCCGGAGTAGAATTGCCATGACCGCTGCGACCGCCGTTGTGCTTCCCCCCGAACGCTCTCTCCTCATCGTCGAAGACGATAAATCGTTTCTGCAGCGTCTGGCTCGTGCCATGGAGGGACGCGGCTTCGTCGTGACCACGGCGGAGTCGGTCGCCGACGGCCTGCTGCAGGTCGAGAAGGCGGCTCCTGCCTTTGCCGTCGTCGACATGCGGCTCGGCGACGGCAACGGGCTCGACGTCATTTCAGCGATGAAGAAGCGCCGGCCGGAAGCGCGCGCCATCATTCTCACCGGCTACGGCAATATCGCCACTGCCGTGAATGCGGTGAAGCTCGGCGCGGTCGATTATCTCGCCAAGCCGGTCGATGCCGACGACGTCGCCGCGGCGCTGCTGGCGCTGGACAACAAGAAGATCGAGCCGCCGGAAAATCCGATGTCGGCGGATCGCGTGCGCTGGGAACACATTCAGCGCATCTACGAACTGTGCGGCCGCAACGTTTCGGAGACCGCGCGGCGCCTCAATATGCACCGCCGCACCTTGCAGCGCATCCTCGCCAAGCGCGCGCCGAAATAGGTCGCAGCGATAGACTTTTAGCTAAGCCGTTTACCGGCGGCTAACCGCATCGCGACCAGATGCTGTAAATACCCCGATATTTCTATGATCGTCTTAAGCTAAGTTTCGGGGCCTCACGCTTAATACTGCCGGTAACCAGTAACGGCCTTGGTTTGGCAGGCTTGCATGCTTACGCAATCGGGTCCGCTCGATTCGGACCAGGACATTGTCGCGGTGGAGGATGCGCGGCGGTGCACTCTTCCGCGGCTTCTCGTCATCGACGACGACAATCTTCATCGCATGATCATCTGCCGGGTAGCGGCCAAAGCTGGCTTTTTGCCGGCAGGCGCCGCGACCTACGATGAGGCGGCGCGGCTCGCCCAGGAGACCGCGTTCGACTGCATCACGCTCGATCTGTCGCTTGGCGCTCACGCCGGCACCGAGATGCTGCACCACCTCTCGATGCTCGGTTATTCGGCGCCGATTATCGTCGTCACCGGCTGCGATTCCGCGACCTGCCGGGAGACCGTAAAGCTTGCCGACCGGCTCAATCTCGACATTTGGGAATGCATCCCGAAGCCGGTCGATCTGGTGATGCTGCGGCACTTCCTCGAGCGGCTCAAAGCCTCGTGGAACGTGGTGCCGGCCGCCGCCGCGTAACGCGCAAAATCAGAATTCGCCCGTATAAGGCCCCTGTGGATCGGCCAGCGCCTGCAGGCGCAGCGCCGCGGCGTGGGCGAAGCGCAGCATGATGGTTCTGCGGGTCGCCGCCGGCAGGCGATGCTCCGGCGCCTCGTTGACGATCGCGGCGCCGAACGCGTCGGCAACGATCAGGCCGGCAGCGCCGGGAAAAATCTCGCAGGGCACGTCGGCGACGGTGGCGAAGAACAGCCGGTCGCAGTGCAGCCGGTAGTCCATCCATTTCCGGTCAGCGCGGAAATCGGCCACCGAGGATTTAATTTCGACAATGACGATCTCGCCGTCGCCGCCGAGCGCCACCAGATCGGCGCGGCGGCCCGACGGCAGCGGCAATTCGCTGACCACGCCGTAGCCGAGCGCGTGCAGGTAGCGCGCGGTGCCGCGGGCGATCGCCAGCGCCGTCTGCGACTGGCGGCCGTCGATCGGCATGGCTGCGGCTGCCGAACTGAGCGTCATGGCCAGAATTCCGGGCAAGGGCAGATGCGACAACGGACGCGACACGGATTTACGCATGGCAACAACCGACACTGCACAGGAAACGACTGCCGAAACGCAGCAAGCGTCATTGTGGCGTGCCGACGCGGCCGGGAAAAGCCCCCGCCAAGGCCGCGCGCGACGCGGCGATCACGCCGCGCTCGGTGATCAGGCCGGTGACGAGCCGTGCCGGCGTGACATCGAAACCGTAATTCGCCACCGGCGAGCCGTCGGGCACGATGCGCACCGTCTCGATGCGGCCGTCGGCGGTACGGCCGGTCATGGTCGCCACTTCGTCGGCACTACGCTCCTCGATCGGAACCTCGGCGACGCCGTCGGCGACGGAAAAATCGATGGTCGGGGACGGCAGCGCCACATAGAACGGCACATTGTTGTCGTGGGCGGCGAGCGCCTTCAGATAGGTGCCGATCTTGTTGCAGACGTCGCCGTTGGCGGTGACGCGGTCGGCGCCGACGATGACGATGTCGACCAGGCCATGCTGCATCAAATGACCGCCGGTGTTGTCGGCGATCACGGTGTACGGCACGCCGTGCTGGCCGAGCTCCCACGCCGTCAGCGAGGCGCCCTGGTTGCGCGGCCGGGTTTCGTCGACAAACACATGTATCGGCAGGCCCTTGTCGTGCGCCAAATAGATCGCCGCCGTCGCCGTGCCGACGTCGACGGTCGCCAGCCAGCCGGCGTTGCAATGGGTCAGAACGTTGACGCGCTCGCCGGCTTTCTTGCGCGCGGCGATGCGCTCGAGGAGCGGCAGG
>JASHQO010000408.1 GCA_030039105.1 Xanthobacteraceae bacterium | reverse complement strand
GAGGGCGTCGGCACCACGTTTCGCATCTTCCTGCCGCGCCACGTCGCCAGCGCGCAGGAGAGGGCGGCGCAGGCGGCGATTGACGCACGCGCGGCTTCCGGCGACGCGCCGGCAGCCGCCGCTGCGGGCAGCGGCGCGCCAAGCGCCGACCTGACCGGCGAGGGCACCATCCTGCTGGTCGAGGACGAGGAAGGCTTGCGTGCGCTCAACGCCCGCGGCCTCACCTCGCGCGGCTACACCGTGCTCGAGGCCGGCAACGGCATCGAGGCGATCGACGTGCTGGAAAAGCACGGCGGCAAGGTCGATCTCGTGGTGTCGGACGTGGTGATGCCGGAGATGGACGGGCCGACGCTGCTGCGCGAGCTGCGCAGCCGCGATCCGAGCCTCAAGATCATCTTCGTCTCCGGCTATGCGGTGGATGCATTCGAGAAGCATCTGCCGGCCGACGGCCGGTTCGGCTTCCTGCACAAGCCGTTCACGCTGAAACAGCTTGTCGCCGAGGTGAAGCAGACACTCGCCGCGTGAACGCGGGCGGCGACGGCCGCTTGCAAAAAAATCTTTACCTAATTTTTTCTCATGCTAGCAGTCGTGGTAGCAGTCGTGGCGCGACTGCGAGCGTGGGAGCGGGCGATGGAAGAACTGAACGGTCGAATGATCGCGTGCCAGATTCTGGTGGCCGGACTGATTGCACGAGTTGCGAACGATTCTAAAAATCCGCTGACGTTCCTGACCGACTTCCGCGATGAGATCCACGCCGTGGTGCGGCAAGTGCGTATCGCCGGCGCGCTCGACACCGACCGCGTGCGGCAGATCGCCACGACCACGGTCGACGAGCTGTTTGCTCTGATGAAGCCGCCGAGCGAAGATCCATACGAGACGCTTTAAGGCGCGATCGTCCGCGGGTTTTTTCTCCGTCCGGCGCCGCAACACACAACAGCCATGTTTATTCCGATGGGCCGCCATGTTTTCTATCGTGGGCCTTTGCCGCGCCGAAGCGGCGTGCGGCAAGCATTCGTTGCATCGGCGGCGACGATTCGCGTCGGTTGCAGACTCGGCATCGGTAAATTCCTCGTCGTTACAAAATCTCACGCGCTGATTTAGAATCCGTTCGATCTGACGTCCAAGTTTTTCATTGGAGTCATTAAAATCTTCGTGCTGTTGTTTGTTGGAATGATTTAAGTCTAGAGCTTTGCAAAAACTGCGGAATCGTTTTGACCGAGAAGACCGCCGCGCCTACAGAGTTGATCGTAAATCAGTTCACGCCCACGGGGGACGTCGGGCGGTTCTGAAGGCGGGGGATGGTCATGAACGGCGCGAAGACACCGCGCTCGCTGCGGTCGTGCATTGCCGGCGAGCTCATTCACGAAGCATTCGATAATCCGACCCACAAGGTCACGATCGGCTGCCTGATCGCGGTCGCCTCGATCGGCGGCGCCGAGGCGCAGCAATCGCCGTTGGCGCCGGTGACGGTCGAAGCTCCTGTGGTGCGCAAGAAACCTCCGGCAACAAAGCCGACCGCGGAGCAATTGCGGGCGCGCAACGCGTTGCGCCGCGCGGCGCGGGCCAGGCAGGACGCGCAGACCAAGCCGGTTCCCGGCGGCACCGAGGCGGCCACGCAGGAGCCCGACCGCAATCCATACGCCGATCCGGCGGCGCCCTATAAGGCCGACACCTTGGCATCGCCGAAGTTCAGCGAGCCGATCGTCAATACGCCGAAGACGATCACGGTGCTGACCAAGGAGATTCTCGACGACAAGAACGCCACCAGCCTCAAGGAAGTGGGGCGCACCACGGCCGGCGTGACGCTCGGCACCGGCGAGGGCGGCAACGCCTTCGGCGACCGCTTCTTCATCCGCGGCTTCGACGCCCGCAACGACGTCTTCGTCGACGGCATCCGCGACCCGGCCGTCAATATCCGCGAGAACTTCTTCACCGAGCAGATCGAGATTCTCAAAGGTCCGTCGGCGACCATCGACGGCCGCGGCACCACCGGCGGCGCGCTCAACATCGTCACCAAGCAGGCGACCGACAGCAATTTCGACAAGGCCGAAAGCACGCTGGCGAGCGATGGCACCAAGCGCATCACCTTCGACGTCAATCAGGTCATCAATCCGACACTGGCGATCCGCATGGACGGCGTGGCGCAGGACGCGGACGTCGCGGGGCGCGGCTACACCAACGACAAGCGCGACGGCCTCGCCGGCGCGCTGAAATGGACTCCGACCAACGATATCAAGGTCACGGCGAATTTCGAGCATACCTATCTCTGGGGGCTGCCGGATTTCGGCGTGCCCTACGACACGGTTGCGGGAGGGCCGGTCACGCAGTTCGGCGTGCCGCGCGACAACTACTATGGGTTCGTCAATCGCGATTTTCAGATCGCCCAGCAGGACATCGGCACCCAAAACATCGAATATCGCCTCAGCGATGCTGTCACGCTGGACAACAAGGTGAGGGAAGAACGGTCGGTCCTGAACTACATCGGAACGATCCCGGAGCAGGGCACCGGGGCCAACGGAACCTGCAATTCGACCTTGAACACCTTGGGTGCCCCGAACTTCACCGGGCCGCCATCGACTTGGACGGTCTGTCTCAATCCGCTGAGCCGCTATCAAACGACCGATGTGTTGGCGGACGAAACGATGGCGACGACGAAGTTCTGGAGCGGCCCGGTCGAGCACACTCTCGTCACCGGCACCCAGTTTTCGCGCGAGCGCGTCAGCATCGACAGTTATAACGGCCTGAACTCCGAAGCGGTCGGATCGGCGTTTGCCAACGGGGCGTACGGGCCGGTGTCGGTCCTCAATCCGCCGGATTACGACCCTGCTTACAATGGCGTAGCGACGACGACCGGCGATCCGAACCTGATCGAAGTCTACACCAAAAGTCTCTACGCGCTCGAAACGGCGAACTATCAGAATTACCTGATCGCCACTGCTGGCCTCCGTTTCGACCAGACCAATATCAGCGCGGCAAAAAACGGCTACGGGGAGATCGCCGAAGGCACGGGCTCCTGGAACTACAATCTCGGCCTGGTCTACAAGCCAATTCCGATCACCAGCCTCTACGCGGCTTACGGGACGGGGTCGGACCCGGTCGGAGCGGAGCTTGACGGCACCTCGACGAACTACGGCGGCTTGAGCCCGACGTCCCCGATCAATCAGATTTTCGGCCCGGTCGAGAGCCGGGCCGAGGAGGTCGGCAACAAGTGGGAGCTGTTCGACAAGCATCTGCTGGTGACCGGCGCGCTGTTCCGGACCGACGTCAGCAATGCCCGCGAACTGGTCGGCTCCTCGACCAGCGGCACCATCACCGCCGGCGCGGCCTATCACGTCCAGGGTGTCGATTTCGGCGCGACCGGCAACATCACCGACAAATGGAGCGTCTATGCCGGCTTGGTGCTGATGAACACCAGGGTCGATAAATCCGCGGTGCCGACCAATATCGGACTGCCGCTGGCCTTCGTTGCCAACCAGTCCTTCAACATGCTGACGAAGTACAAGGTCAACGACTATTTGGAGGTCGGCGGCCAGGCCACTTACCGCTCCAAGATGTTCGGCGGCACGCTGCTGGCTGCCAATGCCGGGACGGTGCTGCCCGACTACTGGCGTTTCGACGCGTTTGTTGGCGGTAAGCTGAACAAGAACTGGAAATGGAAACTGTTCTCTAACAACATCTTCAACAAGCTATACTACGATGCGTTCTATCAAAGCGGAGCGCCGTTCGTTCTCGTCGCGCCGGGACGCGTTGTCGGCCTAGAGCTGGCGGCAAAATATTGAAGTTATTCTAATTCCAAACAAGGAGATGAATGCTCGTCTGCGTGCCCGACGTGTTGTCCAAGGCGGAAGTGACGGAGTTCCGCGCCGTCATGGATGCGGCCGTTTGGGAGGACGGCCGCTCCACCGCCGGCGCGCAATCGGCGGAGGTCAAGAACAACGAGCAGCTACCGCCGAATGGCGAGCTGTCGCGTCGCCTGGGCGAGCGCGTCGTCAAGGCGCTGGCGGCGAGCCCGCTGTTCATCTCGGCGGCGATCCCGCGGCACATCTTCCCGCCGCTGTTCAATCGCTATGGCGCCGGCCAGCATTTCGGCGTTCACGTCGACAATGCCGTGCGCGGCGACCATCTGACCGGAATGCGCATCCGCACCGACCTGTCGGTGACGCTGTTCCTGTCCGAGCCCGAGGAATATGACGGCGGCGAATTGATCGTCGAGGACTATTACGGCTCCCACGAGGTCAAGCTCCCGGCCGGCCACCTCGTGCTCTATCCGGCGACCAGCCTGCACACGGTGACGCCGATTACCCGCGGCGTGCGCGTGGCATCGTTCTTCTGGCTGCAAAGCATGATCCG
>JASHQO010000407.1 GCA_030039105.1 Xanthobacteraceae bacterium | reverse complement strand
GCAATTGACCTTCGTTCGACCTGGTGCCTGCGCCGGCCAGATCGGGTGCCAGATTGCCCTGGAATTTGTCTTGCGGAAACGGCCCGGAATGGCACAGCAGGCAGAGGCCGGTATTGTGGTTGGCGACGACGGCCCGGCCGCGGGCGGGATCGCCTTTGGCGCCGGTCAACGATTGGGGAATGGCGTCGCCGACGATCTGATAATGCACGAGCTCGGCGCGCGCCGGGAATGCGAAGATTGACGCGGCCAGGACGGCGAAAAGTCCGGTGCCGGATATGAACCGCCGGCGCCGCCTCGCTCCGATCCTCTCCCCTTCGGGAAGAGGGAGGCGCGAGCGGCCCGTGCGCGGCATGGCCGATGGGCGCGACAATCCGATTGTGCGCAGAAGAACTATGACGGGCGAGACAGCCACGAATTCACTCCCTAACCAAAAATCTCTTTGGTAGCGGCACTGAACCAGGCCTCCGCTTTCTTGGCGTCCGCGGCGCGCACGGCCGGCGGCGCATCGAGCGGGCTGGAGCGGATCGAGTTGTCGACTTCGGTGAATTCGCCGTTGAGCGGCGCGAACTCCCCGGCGATCGAGATCGCATAATCGGGCGCGACCACGCTGTAGCAGTTGCTGGCGAGATGCGCCGCATTCGGCGTCTCGTCCTTGAGCAGGCGCACGATGGCGGCGGCGGCGAGCTTGCCTTCGATCAGGCCGGAAAACGCCGATTTGGGCATCGAGCCGGCGAACGACGCGTCGCCGACGACGTGGACATCCTTCTGCAGCGACGATTCGAACGTCACCGGATCGACCGGACACCAGCCGGTGCGGTCGACGACGCCGGCAAGCTGCGCGATCTTGCCGGCGCGCTGCGGCGGTATCACGTTGGCGACGGCATATTCGTAGGCGTCGAAATCGGTCTCGATCGATTTCTTCGCCACATCGATCGATGCCACGTTGCCGCCGTCCGATAGCGACTTCCACGCGATCGTGCCGGGATAGAGCTCCTGCCATGCCTTGAGAAACAATCGCTGCATGGTGAAGGTGTCCTTGGCGTCGAGGATGACGATCTTGGCCTTCGGCTTCTTGGCTTTGAGATAGTGCGCGATCATGCTGGCGCGCTCGTAGGGGCCGGGCGGGCAGCGCGACGGATTGGCCGGCGCGACGATCGCCACCGTGCCGCCGTCGGCCATGGCCGCGATCTGGCTCCGCAGCAATTCGAATTGCTTGGCATCGGCGGTCCAGGCGTGGGGTGCCTGCTCGGCGGCGGCCTCGCTATAGCCCTTGATGCCGTCGAACTTGAGCTCGATGCCGGGCGCCAGCACGAGGCGGTCGTAGGGCAGGGCGTCGCCGGTCGACAGCTTTACGGTCTTTGCCTGCGGATCGATCGCGGTCGCGGCGGCGATCGCGACCTCGATGCCGGCTGCGGCGATCCTGTCATAGCCGAATTCTTGCTGCGACAGCGCGCGAATGCCGCCAAGCACGCCGTTGCTCAGCGGCGGCGCCGTATAGGTGGCGCGCGCTTCGACCAGCGTGATCGCAAGCTTGTCGTCCGCCGCGCGCAGCGCACGGGCGCAAGCGCCGCCGGCAAAGCCGCCGCCGACGATGACGATGCGCGGCGCGGCTTGCGCCCGCAATACACGCGGCCATAATGCCACGGTCGCTGCGGCGCCCGCCGCACCGTGGAAAATTTGTCGACGGGTTTTGGCCGCGCGGTGTCTTGCCATCACAAAATCAGAGCGGCGGGCTTTGCGGCCCGCCGCTCGTTCTCCGCGCTTACGCGGAGCTTAGGTCGTTGTCTTTGAGCGGGAAGTTGCGGATGCGCTTGCCGGTCGCCGCGAAGATGGCGTTGAGCACGGCCGGCGCCGCCACCGCGATGGTCGGCTCGCCGACGCCGCCCCAGAATTCGCCATCGGGCATGACGACGAACTCGACCTTCGGCATCTCGTCGATACGCATCACCTGATACGTGTCGAAGTTCTTCTGCTCGATGCGGCCGGCGCGCACCGTGCATTCGCCATACAGCATCGCCGAGAGCCCGTAGACGAACGAGCCCTCGATCTGCCGCATCACCTGCTCCGGATTGGCGGCGTGGCCGCAATTGGTGCCGCCGACGATGCGGTGGATGGTGGCATGGCCGTTGGCGACCGAGACCTCGGCGACGGCGGCGACGTAGCTGCCGAAGCCCATGATCTGCGCGATGCCGCGATAGACGCCTTTCGGCAGCGGCTTGTCGTAATCCGCCTTCTCCGCCACCGCCTTGAGCACGGCGGCGTGTTTCGGCTTGAGATATTTCAGCCGGAACGCCAGCGGGTCCTCGCCGGCCGCATGCGCCAGCTCATCCATGAATGTCTCGACGTAGATGGCGTTATGGTTGAGATTGACGCCGCGCCAGAAGCCCGGCGGGATCGGCGGGTTGCGCATGGCGTGGTCGATCAGCAGGTTGGGGATGGCGTAGCCGAACTCGCCATCGGGCCCCTTCGGCGCCAGGCCTTGGGCAAAGACCAGCGGGTCCATGCCGTTCACCATGCGCGACGGTAGCTGATAGGCCAGGATCGACTGGCCGGAAATGCGCATGTGCAGGGCTACGAGATTTTTCTTGTCGTCGAACGCCGCGCGCATCCTGCACTGGGTGACCGGATGATAGACGTCGTGGGTGGTGTCCTCCTCGCGGGTCCATAGCAGCTTGACCGGCGTGCCCGGCATTGCCTTGGCGATCTCGACCGCCTGGCGGACATAGTCGGTCTGGCCGCGTCGGCCAAACCCGCCGCCCAGATAGGTCTTGATGACGTCGCATTGGGCGACCGGCAGGCCGGAGGCCTCCGCGGCGGCGGCGAGCGCCGCCTCGCCGTTTTGCGTCGGACACCACACCATGCACTTGTCCGACGTATAGATCGCGGTGGCGTTCATCGGCTCCATCGGCGCGTGGCTCTGGTACGGATAGGAGTAGGTCGCCTCGATGACCTTGGCGCCGCCGGACAGCGTCGCCTTGGCGTCGCCGACCTTGTTGCCGACGAAGGCTTCGTCGGCATCGAGACCCTCCTTGAGCCATTGGGCGATCGAGGCGCTGGAGACCTTGACGTTCTCGCCCTCGTCCCAGGTGATCGGCATGGCTTCGAGCGCCTTCTTGGCGCGCCACCACGAATCGGCGACCACCGCGACGGCGTTGTCGCCGACTTTGACGACCTTCTTGACGCCCGGCATGTCGTGGACTTTGGCTTCGTCGTAGCTTGCGACCTTGCCGCCGAACACCGGACAGGCGCTGATGGCCGCGTACAGCATGTTCGGCTGCCGCACGTCGATGCCATAGAGCGGCTCACCGACGATCTTGGGCGGCGTGTCGAGCCGCCTGAGCGGCTTGCCGGCGATGGTCCAGGTCTTTGGGTCCTTCAGCGTGATGTCCTTGGGCGGATCGATCTTCGCCGCGGCGGTCGCGACCTTGCCGAACGTGGTCTTGCGGCCGCTCTTGGCGTGGGTGATGACGCTGTTGAGCGCGCTGCACTCGTCAGCCGGCACGTTCCACTCGTTCGCCGCGGCCTGGATTAACATCACGCGCGCGGCGGCGCCGCCCTTGCGCACCAACTCCTGCGACGAGCGGATGCCCTGGCTGCCGGCGGTGAAGTAGTCGCCCCAGACGCGCTTGCGCGCCAGGTTCTGCCCCGGCGTCGGGAATTCGGTCGAGACCTTCGACCAATCGCAGCCGAGCTCTTCGGCGGTAAGCTGGGCGAGGCCGGTCAGCGTGCCTTGCCCCATTTCGGACTTGGCGATGCGGATGACGACGCTGTCGTCCGGATTGATCACCGCCCAGGCGTTGACCTCCGGCGCGGCATCGGCGGCGTCCGCCGGGTCGAGCGAGAAGCCGATCGTCAGTCCGGCTCCCGCCGCGGCGGTGCCGACCACGAAGGAGCGGCGGTCGAGCTTCGGCGAATCGAATTTGGGCATATGGTTCATGGCTGCGTCCTCCCTTACGCCTTGTTCGCCGCCGCATGGATCGCGGCGCGGATGCGTTGGTAGGTTCCGCAACGGCAGATATTGGTCATCGAACCGTCGATGTCTTCGTCGGTCGGCTTCGGATTGGTCTTGAGCAGCGAAGCCGCCGCCATCATCATGCCGCTCTGGCAATAGCCGCATTGCGGCACGTCGAGGTCGAGCCAGGCCTGCTGCACCGGATGCAGCTTGCCGTTCTGCGCCAGGCCTTCGATGGTGGTGATCTGCTTTGCGCCGACCGAGCCCACCGGCACCTGGCACGAGCGCGTGGCGACGCCGTTGATGTGCACGGTGCAGGCGCCGCATTGGGCGATGCCGCAACCGTATTTGGTGCCGACGAGGCCGACGGTATCGCGAATCACCCAGAGTAGCGGCGTGTCGGATTCAGCGTCGACGTGATAGGTCTTTCCGTTGATGGAAAGGGCAATCATAGCTGTCCTCCCGAATTGAGTGGTGCGCGTCCCCATATGGGACGGTCGTATTGGCGACCACCTTCGCGGCGAAGCTTACTCTGTTCCAATTCGAATGCGAATCGCAAAATCGCGAGCACGGAACCGGTAATCCCCCGGGAATTGTCAGATAGCTTCGGGGTTAGTGCTGCCCGGCAGGCAACCGCCTGCATCTGGTACGCCCGGCGAAAACGCATGTATCCTGATCCGGCCGCAGACTGGGCGGCCGGAAGGCGGCGCGTCTCGCGATCGACCTCCATGGACGGTCTGTCGCAGCGGCGCCAGGGCCCTGCCGGGCGTGTATGACGGAGCGAGGCGTCCCGTATGCGTCAATCGGCGTTGCTCGGATTGATCGTCGCGCTTGCTGCGCCATGGCCGGCGCTGCCTGCCGCGGCTATCGACGTCGTCTCGGTCGGCTCGGTCGATGCGACGTCGGCCAATCTGTGGCCGCTGCGCATCGCGCAGAAGAACGGCTATTTCGACGCCGCGAATTTGAAGATCGATCTGGTCTTCTCGCAATCGAACGCCGCGGTGATCCAGCAGCTTGCCGCCGGCTCCTACGCGGTGGCGCCAAGCGCCGGCATGGTCGATCCGCTCCGCGCCATCGACAAAGGCGCGCCGGTCGCCCTGGTGCGCATCGTCATCCAGGCGCCGCCTTATGCGCTGCTTGCCAAGCCCGAGATCAAGAGGATCGAGGACCTGAAGGGCAAGACCATCATCATCGGCGGGCCCAAGGACATCACCCGCATCTTCACCGAGCGGATGCTGGAGCCGCATGGATTGAAATCCGGCGACTACGATTACCTGTTCGCCGGTGCCACCAGCGCGCGGTTCTCGGCGCTGAAATCCGGCGCGGTCGATGCCGCGCTGCTCACCATGCCGTTCAATTTCTTTGCTGCCGACGCCGGCTTCACCAATCTCGGCTTCACCTTCGACGTGCTGCCCGACATGCCGTTCGCCGGCATGGCGGTGAACCGCGAATGGGCGGCGGCCAACACCGATGCGCTCAAACGCTTCCTCGACGCCTACACCAAGGGCGTCGCCTGGTTCGACGATCCCGGGAACCACGACGACGTCGTCAAGCTGCAGATGGACATCAGCCACGTCGGCCGGGACGAGGTGGAGAAGGCTTACGCCTTCCTGCACGACAAGAGCCTGTTCGAGCCGACCGGCAAAGTCTCCAGGCGCAAAGTCGACAGCGTGATCGACGCCTTGCGCGGCCTCGGCGATCTGCCTGCCGGCTTCACCGTCGACCGCGTGCTTTTGCCCGGTGTGACGCAGATTGCCGATTAGCTAAGATGCGGGCGCCATGAGCGTGACCAGCGACGGCGTCGAGGCCGCGAATCCGCCGGAAGTCCGGCCGACCGACGACACCGCCGCGCGTCCCTCCGGCGACCGGGCGCGGGCGAAATACCTTGCCGGCGTTCTTTCCGTGGCCGGCGGCCTCGCACTGTGGGAATTGGTGAGCCGGTTCGTGATCGACAATGCGCTGTTTCTCGCGGCGCCGTCGCAGATCGCGGTTGCACTCTTTCATCTCGCTGTTAGCGGCGAGCTTGGGCATCACATGGCCGTCAGTTCAGCCGAATTCGCGCTCGGCTATGTCATCGGCAGCGCGCTGGGCGTCGCCCTCGGCCTTGCCATGGCGGCGAGCGCAACGGTGAAGCAGGCATTGCAGCCGTGGGTCTCGGGCCTCTATGCGACGCCGACCGTGGCGCTGGCGCCGCTGTTCATTCTCTGGTTCGGCATCGGCATCTGGTCGAAGGTGATCGTGGTGGTGACGCTGGTCCTGTTTCCGGCGGCGATCAATACCGAATCGGGGTTGCTCACCACCAGCGAGCGGCTGATCGAGATGCTGCGGTCGTTCGGCGCGACGCGGCGGCAGATTTTCTTCAAGGTGTCGCTGCC
>JASHQO010000035.1 GCA_030039105.1 Xanthobacteraceae bacterium | reverse complement strand
CGCGCTTGGTCTTGCGCACCACATAGACGCCGCGCCGCGGCACCGAGCGAACGAATCCTTCGCGCTCGAGCTGGGCCATGGCTTCCCGCACCGGCGTGCGGCTGATGCCGAACTCCTGGGCGAGGCGCCGCTCGTCGAGCCGGATCTCGGCACGGCTCGCATAGACGTCCATGGCGGCGATGGCGTTCTTCAGCGCGCTATAGGCTTGGCGTTTGAGGCTGTCGGGACTGGCAATGGGGTCGACAGCAAGCCGCGGTTCCGGCGGCTCTGCCGCACCGATATCTTCTATCCGCAACATTGGGGCGCTCGAACTCATCACTGGTATACAATATTCCAATTCTCCGCCCCGGCACAATGGCGGATGGGCCGAATTTGGGGGCAATTCAGCGCAGCATTACGGGCTCCGCCGCGGCCGACCGCGCATTCGCCTGGTCGACCAACGGAAAATGGAGTTCGGCCCTGAGTCCCGGTGCTTTGGGACAAGGCGCTGCGTGCCCCGTGCCGCCGGGCATTCGCCGGCTGCGAGGCCCAGGCCCAAACCATTGCCGGCGGTGCGCCGACTGCGAGCCGGCCGCTAAGGCGCAGGAATACACGGGCAAATTCCTCGGCTGGAATTTCCGGTCCGTCATCGGCGACCGCCGCGGATGCCCCCTCCCCGTTCCGGGCGATGCTGACGACAACATGGCCGCCGTCGCGCCCGTGCTTGATGGCGCGCCAACAAAAACCCGGCCCTTCCGGGCCGGGTTGATATGTGCGCTGCGATCCTCGATCGGTCTTTGCTCAGCCTTGCGCCAGCAGCCGCGCCCGCATCGGCTTGAGCACGAACACCGCCAGGGCGACGACCACGAAGTTCATGATCGCGGTGACCCAGAACACCATGTGCCAGCCGCCGGCCGCATCCTTGATGAGGTTGGCGATCGGCACCAGGAACGCCGACGCGCCCTTGGCGGTGTAGAGCAGGCTTAAGTTCACGGTGGCGAACTTGGTGCCGAACGTGTCGGTGCAAGTCGATGGGAACAGGCTGAAGATCTCGCCCCAGGTCAGGAAGATCAGCGCCGCGAACACCACGAATGCCCAAGGCGCGTGGCCCAGCGTGCCGAGCAGCCAATAGGCGATGCCGCCCAGGCCGAAGGCGATGACCATCGTGTTCTCGCGGCCGATATTGTCGGAGATCCAGCCGAACAGCGGCCGCGCGCCGCCATTGCAGACGTTGTCGACGATGCCGGCCAAGGCCAGGGTCGTCAGCCCGAGCATGATGACATCAGCGATATGGAAATCCTTGGCGATCGGCGCGAGCTGAGCGGTCGCCATCAGACCCGAGGCCGACACCATCACGAACATGATGTAGAGCAGCCAGAATGCCGGCGTGCTGAGCGCCTCCAGCGGCGTATAACTGCGCTTCGTCTGCGCGACTTTTGACGCGCCGACGCCCGCGACCTCATCAGGCTCGGGGCCGCGCAACAGCCATGCCAGCAGAAATACCAGCCCGCCCTGAACCAGGCCGAACCAGAAGAAGGCAGCCTGGTAGCCGGCCGAGTTGATCGTCACGGTGATCGGGATGACGGTGAGCGCCGTTCCGGCGCCATAGCCCGCCGCTGTCAGACCGACGGCGAGGCCGCGGCGATCGGGGAACCATTTCACTGCCTGGCCGACGCTGGTCGCATAGACCGCGCCGCCGCCGATACCGCCGACCGCAGCGCCGAGATAGAGCAGCGTGAGCGAGTCGGCATAGGAATTGATGATCCAGCCCGCGGCCACCATGATGCCGCCGAATGCAACCACGAGCTTCGCTCCGAGCCGGCCGCCCAAGCTGTCGACGATCCAGCCTTCGATCGGCGTCAGCCAGGTCTCGAGTGCGATGAAGATGGAGAAGGCGAACTGGATCGAGGCCAGCGACCAGCCGTGCGCCTTGCTGATCGGATTGACGAAGAAGGTCCAACCGTATTGCAGGTTGGCGATCAGGATCATGCAGGCGACGCAGACGATTAGCTGCAGCCAACGCGTACTTTCGGTAGTGACGGCCGGTATGTCTGCCCTGGCGGTGGTAGTGGTTGTCACGATTCTTCTCCCAACGGGGCCCTGAAGCCGTGCTTTCAGGGCATTTTTTGTTTAGCTAAAGCCATTTATGGCAAGCGCTATGTCATATTTTATTCTAATGGGCCGCCCGCATACAATGAATGTTTGTTTGTCGGCTTGCGACCAAACGACATAATGCCCGGTGTCCGCTGTGCACCGCACCATTGCCTTGGCTTAACGATACTCGTTTGCCCATCGCGGTCTGAATCTGGGAAATTTGATCCTAGAAAATTTGACGCCCGGCCTGTTAACGCATTGATTCTCTGCTGCCTGGGCCCGTTAACACATTGATTCGATGTAATTCGATTGGCAGGCCGGCCACGGGCGATTCCCATCGTCCCCTGATCGAAAGTGGCGCACGCCCGGCTGGACCTTTTTCGCCGCTGGCGAGTTGGCTTCCAAACGGGTCCCTTCGCATGCGCTTCGGCATTTCACTCCTTGCAGCACCGTTGGCGGGTTTGTTGCTCGGCACGGGCGGCGCCTTTGCCCAATCGGCCGGGCTTGACGAAGCCGTCGGGCCGCACGGCGCGGTGCTGCAAAAGCACGCGCTGACGCCGGTGCAGAAGAGCGCAATCTACAATGCCGCCAGCCAGCAAAAGCTCAGGGCGGCGACGGACCGAATCGCCGCAGCCGTCGGCGCGCCGGTTCCGCCGTCCGCCGAGCTCCTCGACCTTCCCGATCAGGCCGGTCACGACAATGCTTTGGCGGGCGTCCTCAAATACGCCTTTGTCGAGAACCAAGTGGTGGTGGTCGATCCGATCGCCATGCGCGTCGTCGACGTCATCCGCGGCAGCGCCAGACCGTAGCGGCGCTGCGCGGCAGCCCCAACGGAACGCGCCCGAAATGTCGCCGGAAACCGTCGCACGTTTATTTCCCCACGAGACGCCGACGGAAACGCCGTTCTACATCGCCGCCACGCAGCAGCCGGCCGGCAGGCCAGCGCGTACCCTCAAATACGGCGATACCTTCATCATGCTGGATGGCCGCGGCGATATCGCTGCGACCTCCAGCGGTTCCGCCGGCCTGTTCCATCGCGACACGCGCTACCTGTCGCGGCTCGAGCTTCTGGTCAACGCGGCACACCCGCTGTTGCTCGGCTCCAATCTGCGCGACGACAATTCGGCGTTCTCGGTGGACCTGAGCAATCCCGATCTGATGGCCGATCAGCGCATCGTGCTGGAGAAGGACACAGTGCACATTCTGCGCACGATATTCCTGTGGCGCGGCACCGCCTATCAGCGGCTCGGCGTGCGCAATTACGGCGAAGACGCCGTGACGCTTCAGGTTTCGATTCTGTTCGACAATGATTTTGCCGACTTGTTCGAGGTACGCGGTGCCCATCGCGAGCGCCGCGGCACCGCGACGGCCAAGCTCAACGGCCATGACCAGGTGCTCCTGGTCTATCACGGGCTCGACAACAAGGTCCGCCGCACCGCACTGACCTTCGATCCGCCGCCAAACCGGCTGACGACGGGCGCCGCGGTCTACGAGCTATCGCTCGAGCCTGGCATGACGAAACCGCTGTTCCTTGCCGTGAGTTGCGATGCCCCCGACGGGCGGCCGCTGCGGTTCATGGGTGGGTTCATCTCGGCGCGCCGCGAATTGCGCCAAGCGACCAAGCAGCAGACTTCGGTCGAGACCTCGAACGACCGCTTCAACGAGATGCTGTGTCGCTCCGCGGCCGACCTCGCCATGCTGATGACCGACACGCCGCAGGGCCGTTACCCTTATGCCGGCATTCCGTGGTTCTCCACCACGTTCGGCCGCGACGGCCTGATCACCGCGCTGCAGATGCTGTGGTGGAGCCCGGACGTGGCGCGCGGCGTGCTGCGGCGTCTCGCGGTGTATCAGGCCAAAGGCGTCGATCCGCTCGCCGATGCCGAGCCCGGCAAAATCCTGCACGAGATGCGCGGCGGCGAAATGGCGGCGCTACGGGAAGTCCCCTTCGGTCTTTATTACGGCAGCGTCGACTCGACGCCGCTGTTCGTGCTGCTCGCCGGCCTCTATGCCGAGCGCACCGGCGACGTGCAGACCGTGGCCGAGCTGTGGTCGGCGATCGAAGCGGCGCTCGGCTGGATCGACGGCCCAGGCGACCCGGACGGCGACGGTTTCGTCGAATATCAACGCGCCAACGAGCAGGGCCTGGTCAATCAGGGCTGGAAGGATTCCCACGACGCGATCTTTCACGCCGACGGCCGCCTCGCCGAAGGCCCGATCGCGCTCGCCGAGGTGCA
>JASHQO010000406.1 GCA_030039105.1 Xanthobacteraceae bacterium | reverse complement strand
ACCGGCATGGGCAAGTCCGGCCATGTCGGCCGCAAGATCGCGGCGACCTTGGCATCGACCGGCACCCCGGCATTCTTCGTCCACGCCGCCGACGCGAGCCACGGCGACCTCGGCATGATCAAGCCGGACGACGTGATGCTGGCGCTGTCGTGGTCGGGCGAGACCGAAGAGCTCAAGGACTTGATCAATTTCTCGCGGCGCTTCCGCATCGCGCTGATCGCGGTGACCGCCAGCGTCGACTCTACGCTCGGCAAGGCCGCCGACATCGTGCTGGCGCTGCCGGCGGCGCGCGAGGCGTGTCCGCACAACCTGGCGCCGACCACCTCCTCGCTGATGCAGCTCGCGCTCGGCGACGCGCTGGCCATTGCGCTGTTGGAGAGCAAGGGCTTCAGCGCCATGGACTTCAGCGTATTCCATCCGCGCGGCCAGCTCGGCGCGGCGCTTAAATTCGTCCGCGACGTCATGCGTCCCGGCACCGCCGTGCCGTTGATCCGGCGCGGCGCGCCGATGTCGGACGCGATCGTCGAAATGTCGGCCAAGGGCGTCGGCTGCGTCGCCGTCACCGACGCGCACGACAAGCTCGCCGGCATCATCACCGACGGCGATCTGCGCCGGCACATGCGCGCCGATCTGCTGCAGGCGATCGTCGACGACATCATGACCACGTCGCCGAAAGTGGTTCGGCCGGATCAGTTGGTCAGCGAGGCGCTACAGCTTCTCAATTCGTCGAAGATCACCGCGCTGATCGTGGTCGAGGCGGAGCGGCCGGTCGGCATCGTGCATTTCCACGACCTGCTGCGCGCCGGCGTGGCGTGACGCGTCACATGGCCCGGCGGCTAATATAAACCACCGCGGGCCACCGCCCGATCGTCCTCAGGCGGCGTCGCCGCGACGGGCGCGGCGGCCGGTGCGGCGTGCGCGGCGGGCGGTGCAGTCGTGGCCGGCGGCGGGTTCGATTGCTGGTGGGCGATGTATTCGTCGTAGCCCGGCGCGCCCGGCCGTGGCGGAACTCCGTTGGGCTCGCCGCCCGCCCAGTGCGGCCAATGATCGGACGTGAAACCGGCGACAGAGCCGCACGACCCCAGGGCCAGGCCGAGGCATATCACCGTGAGGACCGGGCGGAGCCGCTGCACTATCATTCGCGCCACCGGACTATAGCTCATTCCGCTGGGGGTGCGCCGTCTTCGTGGCGGCACTGTGATATCGCCCGGCGCCGAGTTGGGACGATCGGCGGTGGCCCTTGGTCCGGCGCCTTAACATGACCAACAAAGCTTCTATGCTCTGCGTGTGAACGATTTCCTAACCCGCGCCATGCCGGCGCCGCTTCGACGCCGCGCCCTCACATCGCTGCTGCAGGCGGCACAGCGGATAGCCTTATTGCTTGTGCCGGCGATGACCGCGGCGTGCAGCAGCTTGGCCGAGCCGACGGCCACGACGCCACTCAATCCCGATTACCGCAGCACGATTGCCAAACATCTGAAGACTGCGTTCAAGGACGCCGTGCTGGGCGGGGTCGAGATATCCGACCCGCGCTGGGCACAATCCAACAAGGGGTGGGGCTGGATGGTATGCGTGCATTTCCAGGATCGCGGCCATCAGCGCACTTATGTCTTCGTTTTCGATCGCGATGACTTCATCGACGAGCGCTATGCGGTGCAGACCGATAATTGCGCTGCAGAGACCTATTCGGCATTGGACCTCGGACCGGGTATAAGGCCCGGGGCCTCCGGCGATCCGGGGCCGCTGTATTAGGTGTTTAAGGTGTGGATCCTGGGCGGCACGGTCACCGTGGTCTTCGCGGCGATGATGAGCGCGTTGCTGATCGTCGCGCTTTATCCGTGGCTCGCGCGCTACGCGCTGGCCCGCCCCAACGCCCGCTCGTCGCATCGCACGCCGACGCCGCAAGGCGGCGGCATCGCGGTCATCGTCGCGACGGTCGGCGCCGTCGGTTTGGCGCTGGCGGCATTCTCGCTCGGCGTTGCACCCAATTCGCCGCTGCCGAAAATCCTCATCGCAGCGATTCTCATGGCGTGCCTCGGCGCGGTCGACGACATCCGGCCGCTGCCCGTCGTGCCGCGCTTTCTGCTGCAGGCGATCGTCATCGTCGGTGTCATCTATACGCTGCCGGATCAGCTTCGCGTGGTGCCGGGCCTGCCATGGTCGATCGAGCGCCTGCTGCTGGTGATCGGCGGCTTGTGGTTCGTCAACCTGGTCAACTTCATGGACGGCATCGACTGGATGACCGTCGCCGAAGCGATACCGATCACCGCTACGCTCGCCATCCTCGGAGTCATGGGGACGCTGCCGCCATATGGTGCCGTCTTGGCGCTCGCGCTGGGCGGCGCCGTGCTCGGATTTGCCTATTTCAATCGGCCGCTGGCCAAAGTCTTTCTCGGCGACGTCGGCAGCCTGCCGATCGGCCTTGTGCTCGGCTGGTTGCTGCTTCTGGTCGCCGGCACCGGCCACTTGGCCGCCGCCGTGCTGATGCCGCTCTACTACCTCGCCGACGCCACCATCACCCTGTTGCGGCGCATCCTGCACGGTGAGCCGTTCTGGCAAAGCCATCGCAGCCACTTTTATCAGCGCGCCACCGACAAGGGATTTTCGACGATGGCCATCGTCGCGCGGGTGTTCGCGGTCAATCTCGGCCTCGGCGCGTTAGCGCTTGCGACCGTGATCGTACCCGGCCGCATGAGCGCGATCGCCGCGCTCGCGATCGGCGCCGCGCTCGTGGCCTGGCTGCTCACCGTCTTCGCGCGAGGCCGGCCATGAGCCACATCCTGGTCACCGGTGCATCGGGCTTCATCGGCAGCGCCGTGGTCGCGGCCCTGGCGCGGGACGGGCACAGGGTGCGCGCCGCGGTGCGGCGGCCGCAACTGTCGTTTCCCGCCGGCGTGGACGTCGTGCAGCATCCGGATCTCGTCGAGGCGTTCGACTGGCGGCCGTTGCTCGCCGGCATCGAGCAGGTCGTGCATCTCGCCGGCATCGCTCATAACCGCGGCGGCGGTCTTGCAATGCACGACGCCGTCAATCGTGCGGCGACGGCACGGCTCGCCGCGGCCGCCGCGCAGGCCGGCGTGCGCCAATTCGTCTTTGTGTCGTCGATTCGGGCGCAGTGTGGCCCATCCGCCGATCACGCCGTGACCGAGCGCGATCCGCCGGCGCCGGTCGACCGTTACGGCGCCTCAAAGCTCGCCGCCGAGGTCGCCGTATCGGGCTCCGGCGTGCCGTTCACGATCCTGCGACCGGTCGCGCTCTATGGCCCGGGCGTGCGGGGATATTTTGCCTTGCTGGCGCGCGCCGCCGCTTCGCCCCTGCCGCTGCCGGTCAAGAACTTCGGCAACCGCCGCTCGCTGCTTGGCATCGACAATTTCATCTCGGCGCTGCGATTCGTGCTGTCGATGCCGGCCACCGTCGGCGAAACCTACGTGGTCGCCGATCCCGGCGTTCCGCCGCGGCTGTGCGACGTGATCGTGGCGATGCGCAAAGCGCGGCGCCGCTTCACGTTCATCCTGCCGATGTCGACGGACTACGTGCAGTTTCCGCTACGCCTGATCGGGCGCGGCGACATGTGGGACCGCATCGGCGGCAATTTGCGGGTCGATGCCGGCAAGCTGATCGCGGCCGGCTGGCGGCCGCTTCATGACACGCTGTCGGGCGTGGCGACGATGGCTCAAGCGGCGGCGCCGCGGAAATCCGGCACGGCGTCGCGTAGCACGCGATAGATCGCCTCGCGCTCCTCGCGGGCGAGCCCCTGCTCCAGCATGGCGAGCCAGGCGCGCATGGAGTCGAGCGGCGGCTGCACCGGGCGCGCCGCAACCACGCCGACGGTGCCGATGTCGACCATCGGCTCCTCGCGGGCGAACAGGATCTCCTGCATGCGCTCGCCGGGACGCGTCCCGGTGAACACGACGTCGACGTCGCGACCCGGCTCCAACCCGGCGAGACGGATCATGCGCTCGGCAAGGTCGACGATCTTCACCGGCTGACCCATATTGAGCACATAAACCGAAACGTCGGAACGATCCGGCCCGAGCGCGTGGCTTGCCGCGGTGACCACCAGGTCGCAAGCCTCGCGGATGGTCATGAAGTAGCGCACCATGTCGGGATGGGTGACGGTGACAGGCCCGCCGGCATCGATCTGCGCTTTGAACTTCGGCACCACCGAGCCGTTGGAGGCAAGCACGTTGCCGAACCGCACCGCGATCAACCGCATCGTCGGACGGGCGGCGTCGGCGCGGCGCGAGAAATCGGCATCGAGCGCCTGGCAATACATCTCGGCGAAGCGCTTGGTCGCGCCGAGCACCGAGACCGGCTCGATCGCCTTGTCGGTCGAGATCATCACCATCGCCGCGGCGCCGGCCGCGGCGGCGGCGTCGGCGACATTGACCGAGCCGAACACGTTGGTCTTGACGCCCTCTTCCCAGTTCGCCTCGAGCAGCGGCACATGCTTGAGCGCCGCGGCGTGAAACACGATGTCGGGCTTGAAATCCGCCATCAGCCGGAAGATGCGCTTGCGGTCGCGCACGTCGGCGATGCGGCCGTCGGTCGCCGGCTTTAGCTGCTTGGTGGCGAGCGCTTCCAGCACCGCGTGCAACGCCGGCTCGGAGTTCTCGATGATGAGGAGGCGCGATGCGCCAAACGCGATGACGCGGTCGCAGATTTCGGCGCCGATCGAGCCGCCGCCGCCGGTGACCACAACCGACTTGCCGCTGAGAAAGGTTTCGAGCCGCGCATAGTCGATCTTGACGCTCGGCCGCAGCAATAAATCCTCGACGTTGACCGGCGCCAGCCGCGGCATCTCCGCGCCGTCGGCGAGCGACGGCAGCCGGCTCACGGTCAACCCGAGGCGGCGCGCATGCATCAGGGTCGCTTCCGGCTTGGCGTCCGGCTCGAACGCCGACGGCGTGAAGACCACCCGCGAAATCGGCGTGCTGCTCTGGCCGAAATCGTTGACCACGGCATCGAGTGCGGAGAAATAGCCAAGCACCGGAATGCCGCGGATCGACTGGCCCTGGTCGCTGGCGGCCTGCGACAGCACGCCGACCGGCCAGATTTTTTTCACCGCGCCGCTTTCGATGGCGCGCAGCAGCACCTCGGCATCAGCGGCATTGCCGAGCACCAGCGTCGGATTGGCGTCTTCCCGCAACGCGTGCTGGCGGGTGCGCGTGTAGCGGAAGTAGCGATAAGCCAGCCGCGGCCCGCCGAGGAACACGAACTGCAGCATCCAATAGAGCACGATGGTGATCTTGCCGAAGAAGAACTGGCCGAGCACGTTAGGCGCGATCAGCACGTAATCGAGCACCAAGAGCGACACCGCGAGCACGCTCGATGCGCGCAGGATGTTCATCAAATCCGGCAACGAGGCGAACCGCCACTTCGCCTCATAGAGATGGAACAGGTAGTAGACCACTCCGGCATAGACGACGAAGCCGGGCAGGAACAGCAGCAGCGGCTTTTCCCGCACCACGAGGCCCGCCGCTTCGAAACGGATGTAGAAGCTGGCGACCACCGCCGCCGCCGTCATGACGAGGTCATGGGCGATGATCAGCGTTCGGCGCGGGCTGAAGTGCAAAGCCATCGGCTGCGTGTTGCGGCTTTAAGTCCCCGCTATGTCCTTACCGGGCTTTGCCCCGCAACGCTACCCCGCCAGCCCACGCCTAGTCCGCGCGCCGCAGCGCAAGTGCTTGATCCACAGCCGAAATTACCTGGGTCGGGGTGAGCTCGTCGAGGCAGCGGCTGAAGCTGTCGAGGCGCCGCTCGCAACCTTCGAGCTGGCACGGCAGGCAGGGCAGCGGGTTCTGCACCAGCCACACGTTGCCGCGCTGCTGGATGGTGCCGGCGGCCGCCCACGGCCGCTCCAGGCCGCCAACCGGCCATGGTCCCCACAGTCGCGGATCGGTCGGCCCATAGAGCGCCACCGTGGGCGTACCGGTGGCAGCGGCCAGGTGGGTGACGGCTGTGTCCGGCCCGACATAGACCCGTGCCGCCGCGATCGAAGCGGACAGTTCCGGCCATGCCAGATCGCCGTCGCGCCGGACGACATCGCTGCCGCGCCAAACCTCGTCGAGGTACGCGCGATCGCCGCCGGCGCCGCTGGTGACCACGGCGAGGCCGCGTCGGCGCAAGGTTGCTGCGAGAGCGCGCCAACCGTCCGCGGTCCAGCGCTTATAGGTAAACATCGGCGCGGCATGGACGACGGCGAACGGTTGCGCCGGGATCAGCTCGCGACGAACGTCGCCGGCCGGGCAGACGATCTCCGCGATGGGGGCAATGCCGAGAAGCTCGGCGAGCCTCAACACTTCGAGAACGCGATGCCGGCCGCGGTCGGCGACATGGGACCGAGTCAGCGCCAGACGCTTGAGCGTCGCCGAGAAGCGATTCGGCTCGAGCGGACCGGCGCTGTGCCGGCCGGCGATCCAGGCCAGCGTCGTCGGCCGGTCGCCGGTCTGGGTCGAGAGCGCAACGTCGTAGCGCCGCGCCAGCCGGAATATCAGCGCGAAATCCTCGCCAGCGCTCGGCCGCTGCGGGATCGTGATGACGCCGGCAAGGTCGGGATTGCCAGCCAAAATTCCTTCGGTGCCGGCAAACACCAGCGCTTCGATCGAGGCTTTCGGGTAAGCGCGCTTGACGCTGCGAATGAGCGGCGTGGTGAGCAGCACGTCGCCGAGCCGGCGCAGCGCCACCACGAGCACGCGAGGATTTTCCGGCAGCACGATCGGGCTCATGGCTGCGCCGCGGGTGGCATCGCGGCGGCATCGCGCGCATGCAACACCACACCGCCGATGACGCCGACGCCGAAAACGTACAACCAGCCTTCGGAAAAATCGAACAGGCTGGAATTGAACAGCGACGAGATCACGTTCTGGATGACGACGACAAGGCCGAGCCAATCCATCAGCCGGTTACCGACGAACAGCCAGGCGTGGGCGATCCACATCGCGATCAACAGCGCGGCGCCGGCGAAGCCGAGCTGAATGGCGACGGCAAATATCTGGTTGTGCGGATTGACCGAAGCCACGGCGGCGGCGCCGGTCTGGCCGGCCGCCGCATGGCGAAACTGCTCCGGTATCGAGCCGGTGCCATGGCCGATGACCGGCGCGGTAGCGACGAAGGACAGCGACTTGCTCAAAAATTCCAGATGCAAGCCGGTCGAGTTCGGCGCATCGCCTTGCTGATAGGCCTGCAAATCGCTCACGGAGGTTGCGAGCCGGGCGTGCAGATAAGGCGAGCCGTACCAGACGACGACGCCGACGATGCCGCTGATCAGGGCGGCGCCGATCACGCCCTTCCAGGCGAAATAACGCCAGCCGACAAGCAGCGCCAGCACCGGCGCGATCAGCAGCGTGGTGCGGCCGGAAACGACGAAAAAGATGTTGCCGAGAAACAAGGTCGCAAGCGCGATGCAGCCGATCGCCCAGCTCCGTGCTTTTGACTGCATCCGGTCGAATGCGTAGCCGAACAGCGCAAAGGCGCAGACCAAAAACTCCGTGCTCTGCAGGATGTAGTCCTTGACCGGAACGCCCGGTATGTCGGGATTTTTGCCGCGCCACGACAGTCCGGGGATGACGATCAAGGCCCACGACAGCAAAAGCAAGACGAGCACGGACAGAAAAAATCCATAGAGCACGCACACGCCGCGCTCCGAGCGCTGGAAATGCGCGAGCAAAAGCGGAACGACCAGCAGCCGATGGAAGCCGCCGAGGCCGTTCCACCGCTCCGCCCAAATCGCGTTCGTGGCCCAGAGCAGGCCGACGAGCGCCAGCAGCCACAGCAAAACCGGCAGTCCGCCGGCGGCACTCAAAAGCTCGCGCCGGAGCGTCGCGATGCTCAGCGTCGGGGCGACGGCAAAGAGCCACAGCACGATGAGAATGGCGGTCGCCGAAGTCGACCACGGCAACGACACCGCGACGGCGACGGCGAGCCAGTCCGCCGCGCGCGCGAATATCCGCATGTCGAACGTCATGGCGTGCGCCGCATAATCAGGTTGTTGTGCCGGCTCAAGGTCACAAGCTCATAGCCTTTCGCCTGCATGATCGCCATCAGATCGGTTTTCCAGCTTGCGCGCGAATCCTCGGCGATCACCAGCCGCGGCAACAGCGGCGCCGGCGCGTCGCGGAAGAACGGGCAAAGGATAATGTCCTCCAGGCCCTCGACGTCGATCTTCACGGCATCGACCGCATCGATGCCCTCGGCGGCCAGCAGATCCAGCAAGGTCTGCGATGCGACGCGTACGGCTTGCGGCAGCGCGGCGGCCCGATCGAGCTTCATCGTTCGCGTGCCGCCGCGGTCGCGCCGGTCCAGCTCGACCGCGACATAGCCGGACTCGTCGCTCAACGCCTTGGCAACGATCTTGATCGGCGCGCCCGGATTGGCGCGCACGTTGAATTCGAGGCGGCGCAGATTGCCCGCTTCCGGCTCGACGGCGAGGATGCGGCCTTGCTGACCCGCGCACGAGGCCACGAACAACGAGAACAGGCCGACATTGGCGCCGATATCGATGAAGGTGAAGCGGCGTCCCTGTTGCTTGGCGCGTGCAATGTCGGCCGCGAGCTCATGGAGCTCCTGCGGCTCGTACATGCGCGGCGTGAACAGCAGGTTCTTCTCACAGCCGTTGTCGCGCGGATGCAGCCGCATGCGCATGCCCCAGCGCTTCACGTCGAGCGCGCCGTCCGGATAGGCAAGCCGCATAGTTACGGCGCGGCGCAGCAGGATGGCGAGCCGCAAGCCGGCATATGTATCGGGCAGCGGCTTGGTCAGCGCTATCACCAGCCGGTCGAGCCAGCCCGGCGCCAAGGCGCCGAACGCCGCGGTGTCGGTGTTCATGACCGTTCCACTCAGGTCGCGCTCGCGGCAGCTTCGTCGCGCAGCGCCGAAAGCCCGCGTTCGGCGCGAATACGAGTGGCGGTGCGGATATTGTCAAGCCGGCGCTCGTTCTCGGCCAGCCGCGATCGGTCGGCTTCCGGGTGCCACAAGTGCACGACTCCCGTCGCCATGCGGCCGTCCTTGCGGCGCACGCCCGCGCGCATCAGACGAATCAAGAGATCGGAGTCTTCCCGTCCCCAGCTATCGAAACTGCCTTCGAAGCCGTCGACGGCGATCAGGTCGGAGCGCCAGATGCCGAGATTGCAGCCCTGGGCGCCGTGCCAATCGTGCGCGCGCCGCAGTCGCAGCGGCCCGAGCGGCAACGAGACCAACGGCGCCAGGCGTTTGATCTCGCCGGCGCGCCGTAAATGGCGCCAGTCGGCGAAGGTCCAGGTCTCCGGCTCCAGCTTTTGCAGCAAAATCCGTTCGGTCAACGCCCGTGACAGCAACAGCCGATTGCCGGTCACGAACCATCCAGGCCGGGCAAGCGCGCGGTGTGTCGCGACGTAATCCCTGCGCGCGATGCAGTCGCCGTCGAGAAAGATGCAATAGCTGCCGGCCGCCGTAAGGATCGCGCGGTTGCGGATTTCGGCGAGGCGAAAGCCACTGTCGGGATGCCAGACATGACCGAGGCGCCGATTGAACCGCGGCTTCCACTCGTCGACCAGACGCTTCGTGTCGTCCGTCGAACCGTCGTCGGCGACCAACACCTCGAAATCGACGTCGCTTTGCCGCAGCAGCGAGCGCAACACTGCGTCCAGGGCATCCGGCCGATTGTAGGTCGCGACGATGACGGAGATGCGTTCGACCACGGCGGCACGGCTCCACGGACTGTCAGCGCGCTCGCCCGACGGCGGCGCGCAATCTCTCGCGCTGCTTCCGCTTGGCCTCGCGCAAATGCCGGAACGGGACGCCAAGATAATGCTTGCGCATGAACTGCCACTGGCCGAACGGACTGACCTTCATCGGCGAGCTTTTCGGCACATACCAGCTATTGAGCCCGGTGCGGCGGACCCATTTGTAGCCGCGCGAGCTCAGCAGACGATGGATGCGCAGGTTGAGCGCCAGATCTTCGATCAAAATCAGTCGCGGCTGCCAGCGGGTGAGCGTAAGGCCGCTCAACACCTCGATCTCATGATTTTCCACGTCGATGGACAGAAAGTCGATCGGCGTCGGCGCGTCGGCGTCCTCCAGAATATCGTCAAGCGTCCGCGCCGGCACCTCGATGACATCTTCACGGCGCATGCCGGCGACGAAAAAATCCGGATTGAGCGAGGAGTGAATGCCGGCAACGTGCAGCCGCAGCAGCTTTCCGGCATTGGCCGGCGACGAGCAGGCGCAGGCGAACACTTTGGCGCGGCGCTGCTCGCGCAGCTTCTGTGCCAGTGCCGGCTGCGGCTCGACCAGCACGCCGTCCCAGCCCATGCGCTCGAGATGCCAGCTCTGCGAGATCGCCTTCGGATCGTTGGCGCCGACGTCGACGAAGTAGCCGGACGGTCTGCCGGCGAAGAACTGCTCCTTGAGCGTATCCTCGGCGGTGTCCGGAAAGATGGCGCGCTGTCGTGCCGGCATCACAACGGCGCTCCGGTCACGTTGCGGATTCGGCGGAGCGGCGCACCATGCTGCTGGTCGAATGGCCGGGCACCAGATCGACCAGCACCACGGTGCCGCCGGCGGCCTCGACCACGTCGGCGCCGACCACCTCGTCGCGCTTATAGTCGGCGCCCTTGACCAGCACCGCAGGGCGGACGCGCTTGACCAACTCGAGCGGCGTGTCCTCTTCGAACACCACGACGAGATCGACGGCTTCGAGGGCCGCCAGCACCTCGGCACGGCCCTCGGCAGGATTAATCGGCCGGCCATTGCCTTTGAGCCGCCGTGTCGAGCCATCGCTGTTGAGCCCCACCACGAGGCGGTCGCAGGCGGCGCGTGCTTCGGCCAACAGCCTGATGTGGCCGCGGTGCAGCAGATCGAAGCAGCCGTTGGTGAAGCCGACGCGCAGGCCGGCGCGGCGCCACTCCTTGAGCCGCTCGTCGAGCACCGACCAGTCGAACACGATCTTGTCCTCGGGCGCGAGCGCCGCGGCCGGCAGGATGCTGTGGCGCAGCTCGGCGAGCGTGACGGTCGCGGTGCCGCGCTTACCGACCACGACGGCGGCGGCGGCGTTAGCGGCGCGCATGGCGGATTCATACGGCACCTGCATCGCCAGCAGCACCGCCATCACGGCGGCAACCGTGTCGCCGGCGCCGGACACGTCGCGCACCTTCACGGGATAGGCGGGGACGTGGATCGGCGCATGGCCTTCGAGGTGGAGCGTCATGCCCTCCTCGCTGCGGGTGACCAGCACCGCCTTGCTCTCGACGAGCTGCGCCAACTCGGCCGCGGCGTTGGCGATCTCTGCCTCGGTCGTGACCGGGCGATGCACCGCGGCACCGAGCTCCTGGCGGTTCGGCGTGATCAAGGTGGCACCGCGATAGATGCTGTAATCGTGGCCCTTCGGATCGACCACGACGGGCTTGTTGTGGCGTCGCGCTGCATCGACGATGGCGCGAATGACGCGCGGCGTCAGCGTGCCCTTGGCATAGTCGGACAGGATCACGGCACCGACCTGCGGCATGGCTGTTTCGGCGTAAGCTATGATCGACGCCGCGCTCTGCGCACTGGTCGGCGCGGTGGTCTCCCAATCGGCCCGCATCAAATGGCTCGAATGATGTTCGGAGACGAAGCGCACCTTGCGCGTCGTCTGCCGCGCCTTGTCGACGACGAGATCGGGGACGATGGCGCCGTTGAATTTGCCGAGTGCATTGGTCAGCGTCAGGCCGGCATCGTCGTTGCCGATCAGGCCGACCAGGATGCACTGCGCGCCGAGCGCCGCGATATTGCGCGCCACGTTGCCGGCGCCGCCGATCTGGATTTCGCTGTGCCGCACCGCCAGCACGGGCGTCGGCGCCTCGGGTGAGATGCGCGTGACGTCGCCATAAACGAAATCGTCAAGCATGAGATCGCCGACGCAGAGAACGGTCTGCTCGGCAACGAGCTTGAGCGCGTCTTCGAAGTCGAACATGTGTTGCGCGAAGGCCCTTTTTCCTCAGCGGTAGCGATCGGCGCGATCGAGATAGGTCGTCACGTAGTGCCGCACCGCATCCTCGAGCGGCGTGAACGTCGCATTATAGCCGGCCCGGCGCAGATTGCCGGTCTCGGCTTGCGTGAAATATTGGTAGCTGTCGCGGATCTCGGCCGGCATGTCGATATATTCGATGGCCGGCTCGCGGCCCAGCGCGGCGAACATGGCGGCGATCAGGTCGCGAAAGCTCCGCGCTTTGCCGGTGCCGACATTGAAGATGCCCGACACTTTGGGGCTCGCCAGCAGCCAGCGCACCACGGCAACAGCATCCTCCACATAGATGAAGTCGCGCTTCTGCTCGCCGTCGGCGATGCCGGGCCGGTGCGATTTGAACAGCCGGACGGTGTTGCCGGCGCTGGCCTCGTCGAAGCGCTTGGCGACCAGGCTCATCATCTCGCCTTTGTGGTACTCGTTGGCGCCGAACACGTTGAAGAATTTCAGCCCGGCCCATTGCGGCGGCACCGGCTCCAGCCGGGCGACGCGCTCGATCACGGCGAGATCGAAGATATGCTTGCTCCAGCCGTAGAGATTCATCGGCTTGAGCTTTTTCAAGGCGCCCAGCGAATAGTCGTCGGAAAAGCCGGCCCCGCCGTCGCCGAAAGTCGCGGCCGACGAGGCATAGATGAACGGCGTGCGGGTTGCCGCGCACCAGTCGAACAGGCGCAGCGACAGCTTGAAATTATTTTCAATCACCGCATCGCCGTCGGTCACCGTGGTCGACGAGATGGCGCCCATGTGAATGACGGCATCAAGCTTGCGGCCGTCGAGCCAGCGCAACAGATCGGCCGGTGCTACGACATCGGCGAGCTGGCGCTTGCCGAGATTGCGCCACTTGCCCTCATTGCCGAGAAAATCGTTGACGACTACGTCGGTGCGGCCTGTCTCGTTGAGGCTTGCCACCACGTTCGATCCGATGAAACCGGCCCCGCCGGTGACCAATAACATCGACGCCGTAGACCGGTCAGGTGTTGGAGAGGAATTTTCCCACTCAAGGAGGGATGTTTCCCTCCTTTGCCCCAGTCAGGCGCGATGAGCAACAGCGCCGACATCCAATCTCCCGCACAAGGTCAATCCAGTGCTATTACGAAGTGAATTTTCATTCATTGTTTAAAATGAATTATAATTCACTTATATACCCGCACGAGCGGTAGGCGGGCCCCGCGGGGCATTCCCACAAAATGTGAAGCGCAGCTATAGTGCGCCCGGCTGCCCGACATGCAGAAAATCTCCGTCTACATCCTCGCATTTAACGAGGCCGAGAAGGTCAAGGCCGCGGTGCAAAGCGTGCTGTGGGCCGACGAGGTCGTGCTCATCGACTCCGGCAGCACGGACCGAACCGCCGAAATCGCCGCCAGCCTGGGCGCCCGGGTACTCCAAGTCCCGTTCAACGGCTTTGGCGACCTGCGCAACCGCGCCGTCGAGGCCTGCCGCTACGACTGGATTTTCAGCCTCGACGCCGACGAGCGCTGCACCGCGCAGGTCCGCGACGAGATCCTCAAGCTTCTTGCCGGCACCCCGCCCTGCAACGTCTATCGGGTGCCGCGCCGCAACTATTTCATGGGGCGCTGGATCCGCGGCTCCGGCTGGTATCCGAATTTTCGCCAGCCGCAGCTCTTCCGCAAAGGCTCTATGCGCTACAGCCTCGAGCCGGTGCACGAAGGTTTTGAGCTGATCGGCAGCAGCGCCACCGTCGGCACCCTCGGCAATGCGATCTGGCAGTTTCCGTTCCGCAATCTCGAAGAGATCGTTCACAAGGCCAACCGCTACTCCTCGCTGGGCGCCCAAAAGCTCGCCGGCAAGCCCGTCTCCATGGCGGGCGCAGTCGGCCACGGACTGTGGGCGTTCCTGAAGCACTATATTTTCAAGTGCGGCTTCATCGACGGCTGGGCCGGCTTCGTCATCGCCTTTGGCAATTTCGAGGGCACCTATTACCGCTACGCCAAGCGCTACGAGGAAAACCAGAACTGGGCGCCGCCGCCGAGCGAGCCATTGCGGCGCGAATAACGTCCACCGATGCTGATGAACACGAACACCGCCGATCGCAGCCCGATCTTGATCGTGCCCTATACGTGGATCGGCGACTTCGTGCGCTGTCACACGGTCATTCAGCTTCTGCGGGCGCGGTTTCCGGACCGCCCGGTCGACATGCTCTCGACCACACTGTGCGCGCCGCTGACCGATTACATGCCCGGCTTGCGGCGGGCGATCGTCGCCGACCTGCCGCGCGGCACGCTGGCTTGGGCGCAGCACAAGGCCCTGGCCGATCGCTTGAGGAAGGAAAATTACGGCACGGCGTTGATCATGCCACGGACCTGGAAGTCGGCGCTGGCGCCGTTCCTGGCCGGCATTGCCGAGCGCACCGGTTTCGTCGGTGAGGCGCGATTTTTCCTGCTCAACGATTTGCGCCCCGGCGAGCGCAGATTACAGCGCATGGTCGATCGCTGTGCAGCGCTCGCGCTAGGGCCCAACACGGCACTGCCCGCCGCCTTGCCGGTGCCGGAGCTGAAAGTGCCGGCTGCCGAAGTCACGGCCTGGCGCAACCGCCGCGAGCTTGCCGCCGAGGTCCGGCCGGTCGTGGCGCTCGCCCCTGGCGCCGTCGGGCCGTCGAAGCGCTGGCCGTGCGCGTCCTATGCTGCGCTGACCCGCCGCCTGTTGGCTGATGGCTTCGCGGTCTGGGTGATCGGCGGCCCCGACGAAAAGGCTCTGGCGGCCGAGATCGCCGGCGACACCGACGCCCGAGACCTTACCGGCAGCGACCTTCGCGACGCCATCCTCGCGCTGGCGGCCGCTTCGGCCGCCGTCTCCAACGATTCAGGTCTGCTCCATGTCGCCGCGGCCCTGGGTACGCCGTCCGTCGGCATTTTCGGCCCGACCAGCCCGTGGCACTGGGCACCGCTCAATCCGCTCGCCGCCACCATGGAGACCAAAGTCGCGCTCGACTGCCGACCGTGCCACAAGCCGGTATGCCGGCTCGGCCACCATCTGTGCATGCGCCAAATCGAGCCGGACGACGTCCTTGCCGCCACGCGCCGGGCGCTGGCCGCGGTTGCGCCTGTTAGCTGAGGCCGCCGCGCCCTAATCTCATGTTCATCGATTCGCGCTAAAGCGGGATGAGCTTTGGTCGATCGTTATCCCGCTCTAGCTTTTTGCTTGCGCATGATCTTTTCCGAAAACCGGTTTCCACTTTTCGGCATCATGCTTTAGAACTACCGCATGACGGTCCTGGTCACCGGCGGCGCCGGCTATATCGGCAGCCATATGGTTTATGAGCTGGTCGACGCCGGCGAGCGCGTGGTCGTGCTCGACAATCTCTCCACCGGCTTCGATTGGGCGGTCGCCAAGGGGGTGCCGTTCGTCGTCGGCGAGAGCGGCGATCAGGCGCTGGTGGCGCGTCTCATCCGCGAGCACGCCGTGGATGCGATCATCCACTTCGCCGCGTCCATCGTGGTGCCGGACTCGGTGCGCGACCCGCTCGGCTATTATCGCAACAACACCGTGAACTCCCGCGCCCTGATCGAATGCGCGGTGCAGGCCGGCGTGCGTCACTTCATCTTCTCTTCGACCGCCGCGGTCTACGGCAATCCGGCCGAAGTTCCGGTGAGGGAGGACGCGCCGACGCTGCCGATCTCGCCTTACGGGTGGTCGAAGCTGATGACGGAAATCATGCTGCGCGACGCCGGCAGCGCCTTCGACTTGCGGCACGTGATCCTGCGCTACTTCAACGTCGCCGGCGCCGATCCGCGGCGCCGCACCGGGCAATCGACCAAGGCGGCGACGCATCTGATCAAGGTCGCCGCCGAAACCGCGCTCGGGCTTCGCGAAAAGCTCGACGTGTTCGGCGACGACTACCCGACGCCGGACGGCACCTGCATCCGCGACTACATCCATGTCAGCGATCTGGTCCGGGCCCATGCCGACGCGCTGCGCTATTTGCGTTCCCGCGCACCGTCGCTGACGCTCAATTGCGGCTACGGCCACGGCTTCTCGGTTCTGGACGTGATCGACGCGATCAAGCGCGTCTCCGGCATCGACTTCAAGGTTGACATCGCGCCGCGCCGGCCGGGCGATCCGGCGCAGATCGTGGCGCATTCCGAACAGGCGCGACAAAAGCTCGGTTGGCAGCCGCGTTATGACGATCTTTCGACGATCGCGCGCGACGCGCTGGCCTGGGAGCGCGAGCTGATCGCGCGGCGGACCAAGGCGCCGACGAAAGGCCGCAAAACCGCAGTCTAAGCCCATCACGCGGTTCCAGCGCCGCCAATGATAGCGTTGAATTCACTTGAAAATCCTACCCTGTCCGGGCATGAAGCGAGCCGGCGCGTCCGCGCGAAAGACCGGCCCGCGGCCGGGCAAGATGGATCAGGCATGATAGCTGCCACGGCCGCATCCGAGGACAAATATTCGACCAGCAACATGGTCCGGCGCCTCGTCGTCGATGAGGCGCTGAGGCACTGGCCGCTCTACGCCTTTGCGTTCGCGCTGATGGCGATTGCCGCTGCGGCAACGGCGCTTACTGCCTACCTGCTCGGCACCGTGATCAACAAGACCTACGTCAATCATGACTTCGCCGCGGTCGTGCTGATCTCGGTGGCGGCGATGGTCATCTTCGCGGTGAAGGGATTTGCCACCTACGGGGCGACCGTCACGCTGTCGCGCATCGGCAACCGCATCATCGCCGAAAATCAGAAGCGCATGTTCGACAAGCTGCTCAAGGAGAACATCGGCTATTTCGCCGACCGCCACACCGCCGAATTCATTGCCCGGCTGACCACCGGCGCCACATCGGTCAGCCAGGTGATCAACCTTCTGATCATGGCGGCCGGCCGCGATCTGTTGTCGCTCGTCGGGCTGTGCATCGTAATGATCGTTCAAGATCCGACGATGTCGATCGCCGGCTTCATCACTGCGCCGCCGGCATTCCTGTTCCTGCGCAAGCTGACGCGCCGCGTGCGCGGCATCGCTCGGATGCAGTTCACCGGCGGCACCCAGATCATCGAGACTATGCAGGAAGCGCTGCAGGGCCTGCGCATGGTCAAGGCATTCTCGCTCGAAGGCGAGATGCAGCGCCGGCTTGCCGTGAGCGTGAACTCGGTCGAGTACGAATCGAACAAGATGGCGCGAGTCGCCAACCGCGCCAGCCCGCTGATGGAGATGCTCGGCGGCTTCGCGATTGCGCTTGCCACCATCTATGGCGGCTATCGCGTCATCGAGACCGGTGCGGCGCCCGGCCAACTGGTCTCGTTCCTGGCGGCGTTCCTGCTCGCCTACGAGCCGGCCAAGCGGCTCGCCCGGCTCAATATCGACCTCAACAGCAACCTGGTCGGCGTGCGGATGCTGTACGAGGTCATCGACAGCCCGGTCGGCGAGCCGGACGACGCCAACTGGCCGGCGCTCAAGCTGTCGACGGCGCGCGTCGAGTTCGACGGCGTGCGCTTTGCCTATCGCGCCAACACCCCGGTGCTGCGCGAGATGAGCTTCGTCGCCGAAAGCGGCAAGCTCACCGCGCTGGTCGGACCGTCGGGCGGCGGCAAGTCGACGGTGCTCAATCTGCTGCTGCGCTTCTACAACGCCGATTCAGGCAGCGTCATGATCGACGGCCAGAATATCGCCCGCGTGGCACGACTCTCGTTGCGCGACCAGATCGCCTATGTGGGCCAAATCACCTACCTGTTCCGCGGCAGCATTCGCGAGAACATCGCGCTCGGCAAGCTCGGCGCCAGCGAAGCGGAGATAGTGGCCGCGGCCAAGGCGGCCCACGCGCACGATTTCATCATCGGCTTCCCGGCCGGCTACGACACGCCGGTCGGCGAGCACGGCCTGCAGCTATCCGGCGGCCAGCGCCAGCGCATCGCCATTGCGCGGGCGCTGATCAAGAACGCGCCGATCATCCTGCTCGACGAGGCGACCGCCGCCCTCGATTCCGAATCCGAATGGCACGTGCAGGAGGCGATCGCCGAGCTGTGCGCCGGGCGCACCACCATCGTCATCGCCCACCGGGTCTCCACGATCATGCACGCCGACTGCATCCTCGTGGTGGAAGGCGGCGCGGTGGTCGAATCCGGCCGTCACGACGAGCTCCTGCGCAAAGGCGGCCGCTATGCTTCGTTCTATCGGCTGCAGCTCAAGCAGCAGGCTCCGTCGCTCGATCCGGTCGGCGCCGCCGCCGGCTGAGCACGCTTTGACCGCGGTTTTGCCTGGGCCTATAAGCCGCGCGACTTTTCCTCCAACAAGACGAATGCCTCATGAGCACCGACGCGAAGAGCTATGTTATTGCGCAGCCGCCACAGGCCGCCATCCCGGTAGCCGGCTCCAACGGGTATTTTCCGGTCCGCCGCCTGTGGTGCGTCGGCCGCAACTACGTCGAGCACATCAAGGAGATGGGCCAGGACGTGCGCGAGCCGCCGTTCTTCTTCGCCAAGCCCGCCGACGCCATCGTGCCCGACGGCGGCACGGTGCCGTATCCGTCGCTGACCAGGGACATGCATCACGAGGTCGAGCTGGTGGTGGCGCTCAAAAGCGGCGGCCGCAACATCAGGACCGAAAACGCGCTCGCCTGCATCTACGGCTACGGCGTCGGCATTGATCTCACCCGGCGCGACCTGCAGATCGCCTCGCGCGACATCAAGCGGCCCTGGGAGATCGGCAAGGCATTCGACCATTCCGCGCCGTGCGGGCCGCTGAAGCCGGCGTCCGAGATCGGCCATCCGGCGAAAGGCCGCATCGTGCTCAAGGTCAACGGCAAGGTGCGCCAGGACGGCAATCTCAATCAGATGATCTGGAACGTGCCCGAAATCATCTCGAAGCTGTCCGAGATGGTCGAGCTCGCTCCGGGCGATATCATCATGACCGGCACGCCATCGGGCGTCGCCGCCACCGTCGCCGGCGACAAGATCGAGTGCGAAGTTGAAGGCGTCGGCAAGCTCGCGGTGACGATCGGCCAGCCGCTCAAGTAGTGTGTCAGCCTATCCGCCGCGCGCCGGCACTCGACCAGACCGGCCACGCCTGGGCAGCATTTCGACCAAGACCTTTTCGCCGTGGTGAAATACGGCCGTTTCCGCACGACGCCGGCGACGGTGCAATCGTTCGTCGCCGCGCTTGCCATCGGGCCGGCCACGTCGGGCCGGGCCCGTTGGCTCCTCGCAATGACCGAAGAACAACCGCTACTTCACCAAGCCTTCGGCCTTCAGCGCTTCCTGCACCTTTGGCCGCGCCGCGACCCGGTCGACATAAGCCTTGATGTTCGGCCACTTGGCGAGATCGATCTCGACGCGCGGGGACCAGCGCAACACCGTAAACAGGTAGGCGTCGGCGACCGTGAATTTGTCGCCCATCAGGTATTGCTTGCCGGCGAGCTGCTTGTCGAGCCAATCGAACCGCTTGCCGAGATTCTCTTTCGATATCTTCTTGTATTCGTCCGGTGTCGTCGGCCGGAAAATCGGGCCGAAGCTCTTGTGCAGCTCCGAGGTGACGAAGTTGAGCCATTCCTGCACGCGGTAGCGCTCGAGCGTGCCAGCCGCCGGGGCGAGCCCGGACGCGGGCTTCTGATCGGCGAGGTATTGCACGATGGCCGGACCTTCGGTGAGCCGCTGCCCGTTGTCGATCTCCAGCACCGGCACGTAACCCTTGGGATTGATTGCCCAGAAATCAGCGCCGCTCTTGGTCTTCTTTTCCCGGTTATCGACCTGCTCGAGCTCGAGCGGAATGCCGGCTTCGCGCGATACGATATGCGGCGACAGCGAGCAGGCACCGGGAGCGTAATACAATCTCATGACATGATCCTCCTTGCACACACGGTTTTTGAGCCGTTTACCTCGATCCAATGCGGCCGGCCTGCAGCATAGAGCATGCCTCCAGCAAGCCGGCCGCGCATTCATATAATGGGCACGGAACTTGAATAGAACTGGCGCGTTGGGAGCCTGCAGAAATGCATTGGAGCGAACAATGGCCGCCCGCCGCATCACGTTACGCGTGCAACCCCCGGTGCCATTTGGCGACGTGACCATGGTGCCGGCGCCACTCTGCGGACGGCCCGAGGCCGACATGGCGCGCGCCATGGCCGCCGCGCTTTCCGAGATCGAGGCGCCGACCGCGGCCGACGTTTACAGCCGGCTGCGCCAGGCGTTCCCGACGGCGCCGCCGGCGGCGCGGGTCGCCGCGCTCGGCGTTCTGATGCATCGGGTGCGGAGTATCTTCTGAGCTCGCTATAGCCCGAGATAGGCGCTGC
>JASHQO010000405.1 GCA_030039105.1 Xanthobacteraceae bacterium | reverse complement strand
ATCACCGCCATCTCGGTGGTCGTCGCGCTATTGATCGGCGGCATCGAGGCGCTGGGTCTCATTGGCGGCAAGCTCGGCCTGGAAGGCGGCTTCTGGGACGTCGTCGGCGACCTCAACGATGGCCTGGCCGGCTTCGGCTACCTGGTGGTCGGCATTTTCCTGGCGAGCTGGCTGGTCTCGTACCTGCTGTTCCGCTGGCAACGCCTCGATCGAACAGTCGTGGAGCGCGCCTGATGACCGCCGCGCCCACCGTCTATGTCTGCACCACATGCAAGTGTGCCGGCGCTCCGGACAGCGATCCGCGGCCCGGCGCATGCCTCGCTGCCGCGGCCGAACATGCGGCGGCGGGCACCGAAGTGACGGTGCGCCGGCTGCGCTGTCTCGCCAACTGCAACCGCGGCCCGAGCGCGGCGATGCGCTGCAACGGCTCATGGACCTACGTTTTCGGCGGCCTCGACCCAGCCAACGCCCGGGACCTGATCGAAGGTGCGCGCCTTCTTGCCGGCGCCGCGGACGGCATCCTGCCGTGGCGCGGCCGGCCCGACATCCTCAAGCGCGGCCTGATCGCCCGCGTGCCGCCCATCGGCTTTGAAGGAATGGACGAATGACCGCCTCGCTCGCCCGCGTCCCCTGCACCATCGTCACCGGCTTCCTCGGCGCCGGCAAGACCACGCTGATCCGCCACGTGCTCGGCAACGCGCAGGGCCGCCGCCTCGCCGTCATCGTCAACGAGTTCGGCGACGTCGGCATTGACGGCGAAATCCTCAAAGGCTGCGGCAATGCCGCCTGCCCCGAGGACAACATCGTCGAGCTCGCCAATGGCTGCCTGTGCTGCACGGTCGCCGACGAATTCGTGCCGGCGCTCGATGCGATCCTCGCCAAGGACGGCGTCGAGCACATCGTCATCGAAACCTCCGGCTTGGCGCTGCCGAAGCCGCTGGTGCAGGCGTTCCACTGGCCGGCGATCAAGAACCGCGTCACCGTCGACAGCGTCGTCGTCGTGGTCGACGGTGCGGCGCTGGCCGACGGCCGTGTCGCCCACGACGTCGAGGCGCTCAGGCAGCAGCGCGCCGCCGATACCGCGCTCGATCACGACGATCCGATCGAGGAAGTGTTCGAGGACCAGATCGCCTGCGCCGATCTGGTGGTGCTCAACAAGCGCGACCTGCTCGATCAAGCCGGCATCGACAAGGCGATGACGGCAATCGCGGAGGCACTGCCGCGCCGCGTCAAGGTCGTCAGCGTCAGCGACGGCAAGGTCGACGCGGGCCTGCTGCTCGGGCTCGGCGTCGGCACCGAGGCCGACATCGGCAATCGCCGCACCCATCACGACGACGAAGTGGACCATGACCATGACGAGTTCGACAGCTTCGTCGTGCCGGTGGGCGAGGTCGCCGATCCGGCCGAGCTCGCGGCGCGCGTCGCCGCGGTTGCGGAAAAATTCGACGTGCTGCGCGTCAAGGGTTTTGCCGCCGTGACCGACAAGCCGCTGCGCCTGTTGGTGCAGGCGGTCGGCGCGCGGGTGAGCCATCACTATGACCGGCCCTGGGCGGCGAGCGAGCCGCGGCAGAGCCGGCTGGTCGTGATTGGACTGAAAGGTCTCGATCGCGCTGCCGTTGCGCGAGCGCTACAGCATGATCCCGAAAAGCCTGCCCTCGAACTTTGATCCGAGGATGAAATCCGGTTTGCGGAAAAGATCGTGCTGAAACTTAGGCCCTGAACGATGCACCTGTTGACGACGAGCTCGACCAATCTCGACGACATCGTCGAAGCGGTCGACCTTCGCCAGACGCCGGGCGATATCGTGGTGCTGTCGTTCGCCGACAGCGACCTCGCCGGGCTCGCGGCGGCGTGGGAGGCCGAGCGCGCGGTGCTGCCGAGCGTGCGGCTCGCGCATCTGCGCGATCTTCGCCATCCCCTGTCGGTCGATCTGTGGATCGACCGGATCGCGAGCCGCGCCAAGGTGATCGTGGTGCGGCTCCTCGGCGGCCTCGACTGGTGGAAGTACGGCATCGAGCGCTTGTCGGCATTGGCGCGCGCGCGCGGCATCGCGCTGGCCGTGCTGCCGGGCGAGGACCGCGACGATAGCCGGCTCGCCGCGGCGTCGACATTGCCGGCACAAGAGCTCGACACGTTGCTGCGCTTCTTCCGCGAAGGCGGCCGGGACAATCTACAGGGCCTGTTGCGCCGGCTGGCGGGTCATGCCGGCCGCGATCTCGAGCTGCGCGAGCCTCAGCCGCTGCCGCGTCTTGCCGCGTATTTGCCGGACACCGGCGCGATCGACCTCGACGACATGGTCGCGACGCTTGCCGCCGGCAAGCCGGTCGTGCCGATCATCTTCTACCGCGCCATGCTGCTCGCCACCGACACCGCGCCAATCGATGCGCTCGGTGCGGCGCTGGCGCGGCGCGGCTTGGCGCCCGCTCCGCTCTTCGTCACCAGCTTGAAAGACCGCGACGCGGCGGCATTCCTGAACGGCGCCTTCGCGCGGCTCGATCCGGCTGCGATCGTCACCACCACGGCCTTCGCCGCCGGCGGCAATCCCGGCGAGCCGACGCCGCTCGACGGCTCGGGCGTGCCGGTGCTCCAGGTCATCAGCGCCACTACCAGGCGCGCCGCCTGGCGCGACAGCCCGCGCGGCCTTGGCGCCGCCGATCTCGCCATGCACGTCGTGCTGCCCGAGCTCGACGGCCGCGTGCTCGCCGGCGCCGTCGCCTTCAAAGATCCGTTGCCGCCGCAGGACGGACTCGGCTTCACGGCGCTGACCAGCCGGCCCGAAGCCGACCGCATCGGCATGGCCGCGGACCGCATTGCGGCGCTGATCCGGTTGCAGGCATTGCCGCGCGGCGAGCGCCGCGTCGCCGTGCTGATGCCCGACTATCCAGGAGCGCCGGGCCGTACCGGCTACGCGGTGGGCCTCGACGTCCCGGCGAGCGTCGTTGCGTTGCTCGACGACCTCGCGACCGCCGGCTACGCCGTACGCAGTGCGCCGATCTCGTGCCGCGCCCTGCTCGATGCATTGGCCCTCGGCGGCGAAGATGCGGCCCTCACCGTCGCCGACTATGAACGCGCGCTGACGCGATTGCCGAGCTCCGCCGCGGCGCGGCTGCGCGAGGCTTGGGGCGATCCGGCAGCCGACGCCGACGCGCGCGACGGCGCGTTCCGCTTCCGCGCCAAAAGATTCGGCAACGTTTTGGTGGCGCTGCCGCCGGACCGCGGCCGCGCCGCCTCACGCCGCGCCGACTATCACGATCCGGCATTGCCGCCGCGCCACGCGTTGGTCGCGTTCGGGCTGTGGCTGCAGCGTGAGGTCGATGCGCTGGTCCATATGGGCGCCCACGGCACCCTGGAATGGCTGCCGGGCAAGGCCATCGCGCTGACCGCGGAATGTTTCCCCGAGATCGTCACCGGCGCGCTGCCGGTGATCTATCCCTTCATCGTCAGCAATCCGGGCGAGGCGGCGCAGGCCAAGCGTCGCATCGCCGCGCTGACCATCGGCCATCTGCCGCCGCCGCTCGTCGCCGGCGGCCTGTCCGGCGATGCGCGCGAGCTGGAGCGGCTGGTCGACGAATACGCGCAGGCCGATGGCCTCGACCGGCGGCGGCGCGAACGGCTGGCGAGGTTGATCGTCGAGACCGCGCAACGCACCGGGCTGGCGGGCGAAGCCGGCGTCGATATCGCGTTTGCGCCCGACGAAGCGTTGCGCCGCATTGACGCCTGGCTGTGCGATCTCAAAGATCTCGCCATCAAGGACGGCCTGCACATTTACGGCCGCACGCCCGCCGATACCGACGATCCGGCGTGGCGGGCAAGCGCCGAAGCCGAGCGCGCCGCGTTGATCGCCGCGCTCGATGGCCGCCGCGTCGCGCCGGGACCGGCCGGCGCGCCGAGCCGCGGCCGG
>JASHQO010000404.1 GCA_030039105.1 Xanthobacteraceae bacterium | reverse complement strand
AGACCACGGCGGTGGCGCTGGCGCGCGGCTACGGCAACTGGGCGGCGTTTCACGACGCCTGCCTCAAGCTCGCCAAGGACGACGCCGAAACCCGCGCCGAGATGGATGCGCTCGATCAGATCGGCGATACCGTGATCGACAGCCTGCGCGACTATTTCGCCGAGGCGCACAATCGCAAGCGCGTCGAAAATCTCGCCAGGCAGGTGGATATCGGCGACGCCGAAAGGCCGCGCGCCGATTCCGCCGTCGCCGGCAAGACCGTGGTGTTCACCGGCACTCTGGAGCAAATGACCCGCGACGAAGCCAAGGCGTCCGCCGAGCGGCTCGGCGCCAAGGTGTCCGGGTCGGTGTCGAAGAAGACCGACTACGTGGTCGCCGGCCCAGGTGCCGGCTCAAAGCTCGCCAATGCCAAAAACCTCGGCGTCAAGGTATTGACCGAGGACGAGTGGCTGAAGCTCATCCGCTGATTGCCGTCGTTGCGAGGAGCCGACGGACCCGGGCGAAGCGCGCGGGCCGATGCCAGTCTCAGCAACGAAGCTGGATTGCTTCGCTGACTCGTCATGACGTTGCGTTATATCCTTCCCGCCAGCACCAAAATAACAACGATGATCAGGATGAGGCCCAGGCCGCCGCCGGGGTAGTAGCCCCAGCCGGTGCTGTACGGCCATGCCGGCAGTGCCCCGACCAGCAGCAGAATCAGGATTATGATCAGAATGGTTGAGAGCATGATGTTTCATCGCCATTGCCAAGCCGCGAAAGACAACGTGCCGGCAGGGCAAAAGTTCCGATTCGGCGGCTTTCACCGCTGCGCGAGCGGTGCCGTCGCGGTGATCAGCCAGGCGCGCGGCGCCGCATCGAGCTGCGGCGCCAGCGCCTCGCGCACGCTCGCATGATAGGCGTTGAGCCAGGCGCTCTCCTCGACGCTGAGCAGCGCGGCATCGATCAGCCGGGTGTCGATCGGCGCCAAGGTCAGCGTCTCAAAGGCATTGAGCGGCTTTTCGGCGCCGAGCACAGGCGTCGCCTCGGTGACCAGGATCAGGTTTTCGATGCGGATGCCGTAGGCGTCGGCGCGGTAATAGCCCGGCTCGTTCGACAGGATCATGCCGCGCTTGAGCGCCGCGTTGCCGAGCTTCGAGATGCGCGCCGGACCTTCATGCACCGACAGATAGCTGCCGACGCCGTGGCCGGTGCCGTGATCGAAATCGACGCCGGCCTGCCACAGAAACTGTCGCGCCAGCGTATCGAGCTGGGCGCCGGTGGTGCCGTCGGGAAACACCGCGCGGGCGATGGCGATGTGGCCCTTGAGCACGAGGGTGAATTTCTGCCGCATGTCGGGGGTCGGCGTGCCGGCCATGACGGTGCGGGTGATGTCGGTGGTGCCGTCCTCGTATTGGCCGCCGGAATCGATGAGAAAGAGGTCGCCGGGCGCGATGTTGCGGTTGCTCCTGCGGGTGACGCGGTAATGCACGATGGCGCCGTCCGGCCCGGCGCCGGCGATGGTCGGGAACGACACGTCCTTGAGCACCCCGCTGTCGCGGCGAAAGCTCTCCAGCGCCTCGACCGCATCGATCTCGGTCAGCGCGCCGCGCGGCGCCTCGCGGTCGAACCAGGCCAGGAATTTCGTCACCGCGGCGCCGTCGCGGAGCTGGGCGGCGCGGGCGCCGGCGATTTCGGTGAGATTCTTCACCGCCTTCATCGGCGCGATCGGATCGCTGCCGCGCACGATGGTGCCGCCGTTCTCGACGACGAGCCGCGCGATCGCCTCGGCCGCGGTCGCCGGATCGAGCCGCACCGCGCTACGGGCATCGCCGAGCGCGGTGAGATCGCGCTCGAAAGCGGCGTTGGCGCGCACCTCGGCAAGCTCCTCGAGGCGCGAACGCATGTCGTTGCCGAGCTTGCGCAGGTCGACGTAGATCGCCGGTCGGCCCTCCTTCGGCACTACGGCAAAGGCGAGCACTACCGGCGTGTGCGGCACGTCGCTGCCGCGGATGTTGAGCAGCCACGACACGTTCTGCGGATCGGAGACCACCAGCGCGTCGGCGGCGAGGTTCTGCAGCTCGGCGCGCAGCCGCATCAGCTTGTCTTTGGCGTCCTCGCCGGCGTAGCGAAGTTCGTGCGGCACCACGGCGCCGAGCGGCGGCTGCGGCCGGTCGCTCCAGATCGCGTCGATCGGATTGTCCTCGACCGGAACGAGGGCGGCTTGCGCGGCGGTACAGGCCTTGGCGAGCCGCTCGGCGCCGTCGAGCGTATGCAGCCACGGCGAATAGCCGAGCTTGGCGCCGGCCGGAAGATTTTTTTCGATCCAAAGCGTCGGCGGGCGCTCGACCAGGTGCTCGACGGCAAACAGCGCGTTGTCGACTTCCTCGCGCACCTGCACCTGGTAGCGGCCGTCGACGAAGATGGCAGCGCGGTCGTTGAGCACGACGGCGGCGCCGGCCGAGCCGGTGAAGCCGGTGAGCCAGGCCAGCCGCTCGTCGCTCGGCGGCACGTATTCGTTCTGGAAGCGATCGGCGCGCGGCACGACGAAGCCGTCAAGGCCGCGCTTGCGCAGCTCGGCGCGCAACGCCGCCACGCGCGACGCGCTCGCGGCGCGCTCGCTGCGGTCCTCGAAGGACTGGAAATGGGCTTCGAACATGGCCGCAATCTATGGGGCGGAAGCGGGGTCGGCAACTAAGCGGGGCGCCTGAGAACCAGCGTGGCCCAGCCGTCGCGATCGATGCGGCGCTCCAGCCTCAGGCGGCGATAGGCGGCAACGGCGGCGTTGGCCTGCGACGACTGCAGGCCGGACACGATGACCCGCGCTCCGGGCGCGATCAGCCGCGTCAGCGGCGCGGCGAGCCGCTGCAACGGTCCGAGCAGGATATTGGCGAAGACGAGATCGTACGGCGCGCGCCGGCGCACATTTGCCGCAGTGACGCCGTTGGCGCGGATCACGGCGACAAAGCCGCCGGCGCGATTGAGCGCGGCGTTGGCGCGCGCCACGCGCACGGCTTCGCCGTCGATGTCGGTCGCCAATACCGGCCGGTGCAAGGCGCGCGCTGCGGCAATCGCCAGCACGCCCGAGCCGGTGCCGAGATCGAGGATGCTTCGCGTCGCACGCCGGCCGCCGTGCGATTTGCAGATCGCGTCGAGCGCCAGCAGGCAGCCGCGCGTGGTGCCGTGATGGCCGGTGCCGAAGGCGAGCGCCGCCTCGATCTCGATGCCGATCTTGCTCGGCGGAATTTTCGCCCGGTCGTGGGCGCCATGAACGACAAAACATCCGGCCGCGACCGGCGCCAGGCCGGCAAGGCTCGCGCGCACCCAATCGGCCGCCGCGATCCGCTCGAAGCGCAGCGTCTTGGCGGCATCGCCGGCGGCCGCGGCGACGAGGTCGCGGATCGTTGCCTCATCGGGCGCGCCGCGAAAATGAACGGCCACGCGCCAGCGGCCGGCGCCGTCATCCACAAGACTCACAGCCACGTCGTCGGCGGCAAAGCTCTCGGCGATGACGTCGGCGATCCGCCGGGCCGACTGTTCATCGGTTTCGAGCGTCGCAACGGTGGTTGCCGCGTCGGCAGCAGCCCTTGACGTCATTGTCGTTTCCGAAGTTGTCCCGGCAATTCACAGACCGGCGGCACGCGGAGTGACCCGGGCCTGACCAGAAGATATGGTAGTGTCTCAGTTTAATTGTGGCCGAGATTGCGCGTCACTTCGTCTTTCATGACTTGGAAGCAACGCCGTTGCTCTTCTTGAACTATCTTGTCAGAGGCGGGCGTGTCGGGGCCTGTGAGTTCATCAGGCGACAATCGATCAGCCAAACCTTCGGCATAGCACTGACAGTAATGATCAGCGTATGGCCGAGGGGCTACGGATGTAATTCCCTTGTCGGGCTTCTTGATACAAGTATTTACAACGCCCGCGATAAAGTCTGCCCTGTCGCTTCCGGTGAGGCGTGCTGCCGAGGCGGGTTCGTTACGTTGTAGCCAGTAGAGCGGCCACGCGACCGCCACAGCGGTGTCCGCATAGCCCATTCCCCAGTTACAATAGACAGCAACTAACCCTTTGGCGGTCAGACAGGACGATCGCGAAACCACAAATTGAAATGCCAATCCATGCAGCACCCCAATAATCAAGTAAACGACCCCAATGACAGCCGCTGTTGCTTTGAGTGCGTTCCACATTGGCTAATCCCCGTTGCCAAGCTTACCGCTAAGCATTAAGCTACACGAATGCCCCGAGGCCCAAAAGGCGAAAAGCGCCCCGCCGACGCCAACCAGCGCGCCGTCATGGTGGCGCGGATCGCGACCGGCGAGATCGAGGACCAGGTGACGGACGACGGCAAGAATGCCGCCGCCGTAGCGCTCGGGCGTATGGGGGGTAAGGCAAGGGCGGCTGGTATGTCGGCCCGAAAGCGAAAAGAGATCGCCCGGAAGGCCGCACAAAGCCGGTGGAAAACTCGGTAATTCAGTTGACCTAGGATGATGTTTTCTGGAATATAGTTTACCGAAGAATCACCGAGGCCCCCGATGCCGATAGTCCCGGAAATTCAGGAGCGTCTGCTTCTGGCCTTTCCACGCTCGGCCTACGTCACGCTTTCACGCGCCGTCCAAGAGGGCAGCTATCTTGCCGATCATCTTTTTGACGGCGAGTCGTTTCTAAATAACGCGATTGGGCGTGACATCCGAGGGCATATCCGTCGGGTCGGCATTTCAACTCAAATCGGTCTGTATTGTCAGCGCGGCGATCTTCCGTTCGTGACAGAAATGAAACCGATGCCACGGGGTCCGTGGCATTGGCTTGAAATCCGTTCGACGGGGGCCATAGCGCATGTTTGTCGCACGGACGATTCGGAGTCGTTTCCGGACGAAGCCGAAAGTCGGCAGGACATAAGGCTTGTTTTGCAGGCCAATCTATTTCGGCCCGCTACGGCTGAACTCGGCAAGATTATTCAGGACGTTCCTCAACTTTATACCTGGGTCACGTTTCGCGTCGCCCAAGACGGGCGCTTGAGTCATTTGTGTTGTTGTTCCCCGGCCGCAGACCGCGACGAATGGATCGCCTACATCAATATATTGGATCAGATCAGCAAGAGCGGCGCCACTGTTCCTACCGTTAGCGCAGTACCAGATCCAAAAGAAAAGCTGCGCTTGAAAGATCATATCGCAGCGGCTCTTGAGAAGAGCGGCGACAAAGAAAAGAAATAAGGTCGCCAATGAACGACTCTCGTAACAGGCGGAATCTGTCCCGGCCCCTTCCAGAGCGTATCCGTGAAGCGCGCGAGGCTCGCGGCTTACAGCTTGAATCATTCGCCGAACTGCTCGACGTAACAAAACAAGCTGTGGCTCGCTATGAAAGCGGATTAGCGTCGCCGAGCGGGGAGACGATGGGGAGAATTATTGCTGAAACCCATCAACCCCCGGCGTTCTTCATTACTCCACGAAAGCGCGCCGGCAGTGGCATCGCGCCGTTTTGGCGCGGCCTAAAGCGAATGGAGCAACACCACAGAAAGCGCATTTCCCGCCGACTGGAATGGGCAAGCGACATCGTCGGGTACTTAGAACAGTTTATTCACCTGCCGGATTTGTCCCTTCCTACATTCGATTTTGATCCTGCCACGGCTTCGGCCGATCAAATAGAGAATGCGGCAGATGCGATAAGAGCACATTGGTCCCTAGGACGCGGCCCGCTTCGCGATCTGTCGGCCGTCATGGAATTGCACGGCTTTATTCTTATTCGTGAAAGCGTTTCATGCCCTGACATGGACGCCGTTTCGTGCTGGCAGGCAGGCCGTCCTTATGTGCTGTTTTCCGCTGATGAGAGCAGCGGACCACGTAACGCCTATAATCTCGCTCATGAGTTGGGGCACATGGTGTTGCACTCATCCGTAGAGGTTACCTCGGACAATCTGAATCTGATCGAAAAGCAGGCCGACCGATTTGCCGGCGCTTTCCTGCTGCCTCAGGAAACATTCAGCAAAGAGGTTTTGGGAACGTCGCTAAACCACTTCCTCTTTCTCAAGGAGAAGTGGGGTATCTCGATTGCCGCGATGGCATATAGGTGCAAAGACCTAGCGACGCTCAACGATAATCAATTCAGTTACATCATGCGCCAATTAAACGTCCGCAAAATCAGAGAACGCGAGCCGTTGGATGAGAATTTTCAGGTTCGCGAGCCAAGTATTTTAGGCGAGTCGATCAAAATGCTGCTGGACAATGGAGTGCAGACCAAAAGCCAAATCGAAGAGGCCCTTGCACTCAATTTGGCCGACGTAGAGAGCCTCAGTGGGCTGCCAAAAGGGTCCCTAGACTCGCGGGTTGTTCCCTTTCGGCCACGCCTTTTGGGAAGCTGAACTTTTTACTTGATGGTAAGCAAGAAAGTTCATATCATGCGGGGCATGAACAAGCTCCCATTGGAAAAACGCGTCCAAATCCTCACCATGCTGGTCGAGGGATCGTCGATGCGTTCGGTGTCCCGCGTGTGCGGCGTCTCGATCAATACGGTCACAAAGCTGCTGGTGGACGCCGGAACGGCCTGTGCGGCCTTCCACGATGAGAGGGTCCGCAACGTCACGGCCAAGGCTATCCAGTGCGATGAAATCTGGTCGTTCAGTTATGCCAAGGACAAGAACGTAAAGGCCGCCAAAACCCCGTCAGAGGGCGCGGGAAACGTTTGGACATGGACGGCCATTGACGCCGACTCCAAGCTGATCGTGTCGTGGCACGTTGGCGGCCGCAGCCAGCACACCGGCATTTCGTTTATGGGCGATCTTAAGGCCCGTCTCGCCAATCGCGTCCAACTCACTACAGACGGCCACAAAGCCTATCTGCGGGCCGTGGAAGCGGTCGATTTCGACGCCGACTACGCGATGCTAAACAAGATTTTCGCGACGGATTACGCCGGGCCGGGCCGCTATAGCCCGCCCAAATGCATCGGCGCGATCAAGAACCCGATCATGGGCAATCCGGACCCGAACCTGATCAATACGAGTTTTGCCGAACGTCAGAACTTAACGATGCGCATGGCCATGCGCCGCTTTACGCGGCTCACCAATGCGTTCTCAAAGAAATTCGAGAACCATTGCCACGCGCTAGCGCTATATTTCTTTTGGTACAACTGGGTTCGTAATCACAAGACGCTGGGGGTAACTCCGGCCATGGCGGCTGGCCTCAATCCAACCCCACTAAAATTCACAGACTTGCTCACAGCGATGGACACTGAAGAGCAGAACAAAATCGCTGATAAACGTCAGGCGATTATTGAGGAGTCAGAGCAATTATCCCGGACGCCACAATCAAACTGAGACACTACCGAAGATATGCACGTCCCTGCCCGGGCTTATTCACCAGCGCATCCACACCTATTCCCCAGGGTTCTCCCCAGCAAGCCCGCGGTACGCTAGGGATTGGGCCGATGAGGCCGGTGCAGCGAATGATGCGGGTCTGGCAACGACGGCTGATCCATGGCGTGGCCGCCGCCGTGCTGGCGCTGGCTGCGGCGGCCGCGGCGCGCGCGGAGGATTGGCCGGAGCGGCCGGTGCGCATCGTGGTGCCGTTCTCGGCCGGCGGCGCGGCGGATACGTTCGGCCGCTTTGCCGCCGATGCGTTGAGCCAGGCTCTCGGCAAGCAATTTTACGTCGAGAATAAAGTCGGCGCCGGCGGCTTGATCGCGACCGAGGACGTCGCCCGCGCCAAGCCCGACGGCTACACGCTCATCGTCTCCGGCATCCCGACCCACGTGCTCGGGCCGGCGATGAACAAGACCCAAAGCTTCGATCCGATGCGCGACTTCACCCACGTCGCGTTCTTCGGCGGCGCGCCGAACGCCTTCGTGGTGCATCCGAGTTTCGGTGTACGCTCGTTCGCCGACTTTCTCGCCCACGCCAAAGCCGACAGCGGCGGCATCGAATACGTCTCCGCCGGCGTCGGCACGGTGGGCAATTGGGTGGCGGAATATCTCGGCGCCAAGGCCGCCATCAAGCTCGTGCACGTGCCGTACAAGGGCGGCGCCAATGCGGTGCTCGATCTGGTTGCCGGCCGGGTCAAGGTCGGCATGCTGACCTATTCGAGCGTCAGCGCGCAGGTCGGCGCCGGCGCGCTCGTGCCGCTGGCGGTGACGGCGTCGGCGCGGCTGCCGCAGATGCCGGCGGTGCCGACGTTCCGCGAGCTCGGCTATCCGGAGCTGGTGGCGACCACCTGGTTCGCGCTGTCGGGCCCGGCCGGGCTGGCGCCGGGCATTGTCGCGCGGCTCAATCACGAAGTCGTCAAGGCCATGGACCGGCCGCAAATGCGCCAACTGATCGCGCAGGATGCCATCGAGACCAAGGCCATGACCGCGCCCGAGGTGACGCAGTATTGCCAAAGCGAGATCGACAAATGGCAGCCGATCATCGCGCGCGTCATGGCGGCGAAACAGGAATAACCATCAAGCTGCGGTGTAACTGCCGTATCGACTTCATGCCCATCGCCAATAACGGCAATGCCGGGAGGACGCCATGTTCGGAAAGCAATTTGCGGTCTTCGCGCTCGGCCTCGCCGTCGCCGGTCTCGGCGCCGGCGGCGCGCGGGCGCAAGCCACGCCCGATTACGCGGCGCTGATCGCCGCGCCGGATCGCAGCGACGCCGACCGTCAGGCCGACAAGCGCCGCGATCCGCTGCCGCTCCTGCAATTCGCCGCGCCGCGCCCCGGCATGATGGTGCTGGATATGGGCGCCGGCGGCGGCTATTCGACCGAGCTGATGGCGCGCGCGGTGGCGCCGAACGGCAAGGCGTGGGGGCAATATCCGGCGGACGGACCGGCGCGGGCCATCGACGCGTTCAAGGCGCGGCTGAAGACGCCGGCGATGAGCAACGCCGCATTCGACCAGCGGCCGTTCGACGATCCGATCGCGCCCGACATGCCGGCGCTCGATCTGATCACGTTCCTGTTCTACTACCACGACACGACCTACATGAACGTCGATCGCGCGGCGATGGATCGCAAGATGTTCGCGGCGCTGAAGCCGGGCGGCACTCTGGTGCTGGCCGATCACTCCGCCGCACCGGGCGCCGACCTCGCCGTCGGCAAGACGCTGCATCGCATCGACGAAGCGGTCGTGCGCAAGGAGCTCGAAGCCGCCGGCTTCAAGCTCGTCGCCGCGGGCGATTTCTGGCGCGTGCCCGGCGACGCCCGCGACTTCTCCAGCCAGCGGCCGCCGGCGCCGGTCGATGCCTTCGTGCTGAAATATCGGAAGCCGAATTGAGCGGTGTGAGCATCCATCATGGCCGGGGCAAGCCAGGCCATGATGGAATGACCGCTACTGCAACTGGTCCTTGACCTTCTCCAGCCCGGCGTTGACGCAATCCTCGTCGACGCCCGGCGAGCCCGACAGGCCGATGCCGCCGATCACCTCGTTGCCGGCCTTGATCGGCACGCCGCCCGGAATGGCGATGACGTTGGGCAAGGTCACCTGCTGATGCGCGGGCGAGGTCGGATCCAAAAGCTTCTTGGCGTATTCCGCGGTGGTCTGCTTGAAAGTCATCGCCGTATAGGCTTTGCGCCGCGCATTCTCCAGCGTGTGGACGGGCGCGCCGTCGCCGTGCATCGCCACTATCGTCTCGCCGTCGATGTCGACGACGACCGCGGACGTGGCATAGCCCTTGGCGGCGCAGGCCGCGATAGCCTCGTCGACGATGGTCCTGGCGACGCTGAGCGGCAGCCACTTGTGCATGATGAGCGCGGCGCCGGCGGGCAGCGGTGCGGCGAGCGTGCCGGCGATGGCGGCGAAGCCGAGACGATGAGCAAGCGACATTGTGGGGTTTCCTCCAAGCGATGCAAAAGCGTCCGCTGCCAAATAACAGCGGACGCCAAAGCCTATTCCATTTTTGCCGGCGGTGCTGCGACGCTTGCGAGGCGCACGCTCAATACGGCGTGAACGACGGCGGGTCTCACCACTGCCGGTAGGCCGGCGCGTAGTACTGCTGCTGGCCGTAGTATGGCTGCTGGTACGGCTGGCCGTAAGAGCGCTGGCCGTAATATTGCGGCTGGCCGTAACCGACCGGTGGCGGTTGCGGCGGCAATCCCTGCGCTGCCGGCTGTTGCGCGTATTGCTGCTGCTGTTGGCCGTAATAGGGCTGCTGGCCGTATTGCTGCTGGCCGTAATACGGCTGCGGCTGTTGGCCGTAGGCCGGCGGCGGAGGCTGTTGCCCATAAGCCCCTTGCTGGTCGTTATCGGGCGCAAGCGGCAGCGGCTGCGGCGAATACACCGTCTCGTTCTCCGGCAGATGGCTGCGCGCCACCGGGCCGTTGTCGCCGCCCGGCGTGCGGCCGCTGACGGTGACGCTGGTATTGGCCATGCCTTCCGCCTTCACCAGGTCGAACAGCACCGCGGCATTGGCCGGCGCCAGCCGCACGCAGCCGTGCGACACCGCGAGGCCGAGGTGCTTGACGTCGGAGAAGCCGTGGATGGCATGGCCGTGCAGGTCGAAGAACATGGTGTGCGGCATCGGCGCGTTGTCCCACTCCTGGGAGAAGTGGTTGGCGTCCATGCGGTTGATCTTGAAGGAGCCGTTCGGCGTGTCGTAGCCGGCCCGGCCGGTCGACACCGGCCACGTGTAGCGCTGCGCGCCGTCGACCGCGACCGTCATCTGCTGATTGGTCTTGTCGATGGCGATGGCGATATTGGCCTGCGCGGCCGAGGCCAGAAGCGGCGCCAGCGCCGAGGCCAGAAGCGGCGCCAGCGCCGCGGCCAGAAGCGAGGCGGGGAGGATGTTTGCGGGACGCATGGTTGACACCTGATGGGCGGAAAGCCCCCTGTCCATGAGAAGTGTCTCGCCGCCAAATGGTTCAGATCAAGAGCGTAACCGCGCCGCCCGGCAAAATGGTGAACGGATTGCGGCGGGATTGGTGAGGAAGCCGGCCGCGGCTTTCACGTTTCCGTGGCCTCGTTTCTCCGTCATCCTGAGGAGCGCCCATGGGGCGCGTCTCGAAGGATATGGAATGGGCTCAATGCCGCTTGAAATACTGCACCGCCCGCTCGTGCTTCTCGGCCGCGGCACGGCTCGCGAAGGTGCCGAGATTGCGCCGCCGCCCGGTCTTCGGGTTCTTTTTGCGCGAGTAGAGTCGGTACTTGCCGGAGGCGAGCTTGCGGATCATGGCGGTATCTCGAGATCGGGATCTTGGACTCGAAAGCCAAGCCGAGTGCTCTGATTTTGTTCCAGCGCGCCGCCGATTATCGGCGCGAGAACGTACGCGACACGATGTCGTCGAACGAATAGGCACAGCTTGTTGGAAAGACGCTTTCGTCCAGCCCAGTCTCCTTCGCCGCCGCGATACGCCCCCGGCGGTAGGCGCGCGTGATCGCCTCGCCGATCCGCGGCCGCAGTCCGGGATTGTCGGCCAGCACGTCGGCGATCTCCAGGCGCTGCTCCTCGATGGAGAGCACCCGACTGCGCGAGCGCATCGCCGGCTGACGGTCCCATTTCAGCATGTGCAGCATCGACACGCGCAGCGCGCTGACCAGCTTGTTGAATTGCTCACGCCCCAACGATTCGATCGCCTCGGCCAGATTATCGCGATCGAGCGCCTCGAAGCGGCCGTCGCGGATATGCCGCGCCTGCTCCAACAGCCAGGAATAAAAGTCGTGCTCATACTCGGCACGCACCGGCTCCTCGCCGGGCGCCAGATCGGCTGCTGTGTCTTTTCGCTATCCGGCCATGGCTGAGCTCCATGGGCACGATAGCAGATTCAGCCGCGCAAATCCGCCGCTGCGTCACGCCCGCTCGACGAAACTATCCACCACCCGCTTCTCGCCGGCGCGGTCGAACTGGATCGTCAGCTTGTTGCCGTCGATGGCGGTGACGTTGCCGTTGCCGAATTTCTGGTGGAAGACGCGGTCGCCGAGGGCGAAGGCGGAGACGGTGCCGGTGGATTTGGCGACGAGTTCGCCTTCGATGGTCAGCGGCAGGCGGCGGGCGCTGGGATTCCGTGAGCCCTCGCCCGCGCCTGTCATCGGGCCGGCCACTTCGGGGCGGGCCCGTTGGCCGCGCTCTCTGCCGGAACGGGAGAGAGGAGAGCCGTCGTCGTCGGCCTCGTAGCGCGTTGCGCCTTCGGCGAAGCCGCCGCTCTTTCGCGCCTGGGCGCGCTGCCAGCCGGGCGTTGCGTAGCTCGAGCCGAACGACGTGGCGGCGTCGAAGCGGGAGGCGCCGTAGCCGCCATAGCCGCCGAAGCCACCCTGGGCCTCGGTGACTTGGACGTCAGCTTCGGGCAGCTCGTCCAGAAAGCGGGAGGGAATGTTGGTCTGCCACAGGCCGTGCATGCGGCGGTTGGTGGCGAAATAGATCTTGGCGCGCTTGCGGGCCCGCGTCAGCCCGACATGCGCAAGCCGGCGTTCCTCTTCCAGGCCGGCGCGGCCCTGGTCGTCGAGCGTGCGCTGGTTGGGAAACACGCCTTCCTCCCAGCCGGGCAGGAACACGGTTTCGAACTCGAGGCCCTTGGCCGAGTGCAGCGTCATGATGTTGACGGCTTCGGCCTCGGCGGCCTTCTCGTTGTCCATCACCAGCGAGATGTGCTCCAGAAAGCCCTGCAGGTTCTCGAACTCCTCCATGGAGCGGATCAGCTCCTTCAGGTTTTCCAGGCGGCCGGCGGCGTCGGCGGAGCGGTCCTTCTGCCACATTTCGGTATAGCCGGATTCGTCGAGCACGATTTCGGCGAGCTCGGTGTGGGGCAGGGCGTCGCGCTGGCCGCGCCAGCGGTCGAAGGATTCCAGCACGCCGCGCAGCGCGCTGCGCGGTTTCGGCTTGAGCTCGTCGGTCTCGATCACG
>JASHQO010000403.1 GCA_030039105.1 Xanthobacteraceae bacterium | reverse complement strand
AGCGGCCCGTTCTCGAAGGATTCGAGCAACCTCAAGCTCGCCATGGTGTTCGATTCGCGCAACGTAAGCTTCGAGAACGAAAGCTTCGCCGGCGCCACGGTCGGCGCCTCGATCCTGTTCGAGAAGGACCCGAAGCACCGCCTGGAAATCTGGTGGCAAAATCCGGCGAGCCGCAGCGACACCTATCTGATCCTGATCAACGGCCAATCGACCTGGAGCGCGCCGAACGGGCTGAAGCTCGGGCTGACGCTCGCCGACCTGGAAAAGCTCAATCACAAGCCATTCAAGCTGAAGGGCTTCGACAAGGACGGCACCGCGAGCGTCAGCGACTGGGACGGCGGCGCGCTGTCGAAGATTCCCGGCGATTGCAAATCCGGCGTCAGCTTGAAACCTGATGCAAAGGCCACCCCCGACGCGATAACCGCCCTGTCGGCCGACAAGGAATACAGCTCCGACGACGCGCAGATGCGCGAGGTGAAGCCCAAGGTCACCGAAATTCTGATCGGATACCAGTAACGGGTATCAGTAATCAGTAATCAGTAATCAGGAATCAGCGGTCGGTATTAGTCAGTGCTTCGGCGGTGCGCCCATCGGGGTGCCGAGCGCATCGGTCGGCTCGGTGGCGTGCATGGTGCGCACGTCGCGGGCCATTTCCAGGCAGGTCAAGAGCTCGGTGTAGCTCGACTCGCCGCCCATCAGCGACTCGTTGGTGCAATGGACCTTGTCGGAAGAGTTGAAGCTCGACCATTGCTTGGCAAGCTCGTCGCGGATGGCGTGCTCGCTGTCGACGCAATCCTTCTTTTCCTGGGTGATGGCGGAGTCATGGAACGTGGCGCCGCCCTGTTGGGCGATGCCGGTGCAGACCTGATCGACATTCAGGGTCGGCACGCCATCGTTGACCGGCATCACAAGCTGCGCGCCCAGCGCCAAAGCCTTGGCAAACATCATGACCGTGCTCCGTACCTACCGCGGTTCCAATTATAGCACGGCCGGCGCGGCGCAATAGCCGGTCGACGGCAGCGCCTTTTTTCGAAAACAATTGACCGGCATTGACTCGCGCCGTTATGGGTGCGGTGAGGGTTTGCAACATGATTCGTGCTTCGCTGCTGGCCACGGTGCTCGCCGTCGCGGCGGTCACCGGTCCGTACGACGATTCCGCCGGGCCGCCGACGCTCACCGCGCAGCAAAAGATGGCTGCGACCGAGCCGCTGATACGCTCGGCGACCGAATGCATCGTCCGCGCCGTGGTCGCCAATCCGCGCTATGGCGCCCAGCCCGTGGCCGCCATCGGCGATCTGATCGTCGCCTCGATGCCGTCATGCGTCACGCCGGTGCGGGCCATGATCGACGCCTACGATCGCTATTACGGGCAAGGCTCGGGCGAAGCGTTTTTCATGGGCCCATATCTCGACGTGCTGCCGAGGGCTGTGACCGAGGGCGCCAAGAACGAGCCGGAATGACGATCGGGCGCATGCCGTAGCCGGCACACGCCCGGTCGTTCGGTGTTGCGGACTTTCTGCACTCAGCGCGGAATCGATTGCACCGCGATGTTGGTCACCGGATCGATCACCAGGATGCGGTCGGGCTCGTAGACATAGCGATAGGCCGGCACCGCAGCGACCGGCGCCGCCGGGGCGACGGCCGCGTCGACGACGCTGTCGTCGACGGTCGGCGCCACGACCGTATCGTAGAGCGGCCGCGGATAGGCCCGCGGATAGGCCGATGTCACCACAGGAGCCGCCGGCGTCACGACGTCGTAGAGCGGTTGCGCCGGCACCGGGGCCGGCATCACGTCCTGGCTTACCACCGTGCGCCTCGTGGTGACGACGCGGCGTTCGCTCACGCGCCCCTTGGGCCGCACGGTCCGGACCGTCTCGGTGGTCTGCACTGTCTGCACCGGCTGCTGGGTAATGACGGTGGTCGCGACCGGCTGGCCGGCAGCGTCGCGGGCGATCACCGTCTGCGCGTCGGCCGCCGAGCTCCCGGCGACCAGCGCCACACCCAGCGCTGCCGCAAGCGCCGGATAGGAAATGCTGTTTGTCATAGCCTACTCCATATCGACATGGCTCCGGCCCACGCCGGACATTCAAGCCAACGCCGTTTTGCGGCTTTCCGTTCCTGCTGGCGCGATGTCGGGATTATTTGTTCCCGGGGCGCAAATTCGCCGCGCTCACGCCACCGCGGAACCATATCCGCGCGGCAAGGCCGGCCGCAGCAGCGCCGCGAGCGGCAGCGTGAGCAGCACCATGCCGGCGACCAGGGTCAGCGCCTTCCAGACGCCGAAGGCATCGCCAAAGGCGCCGTAAAGCGTCGGCGCGATCGCTCCCGAGCCGATGGTTCCGGTATAGAAAATACTCAGCGCCCGCGTCCGCCATTGCGGCACCACGAGACTCGGCACCGAGCCGTACAGCACCGACGACGTGCCGTTGAGCGCAACGCCGATCACCGGCAACAGCACCATTGCGGCTTGCAGCGGCAGCGGCAGCAGCGCCAAGATCGCAACCGCGGTCAGTCCTTCGGTCAGCCAGACCGTGCCGATGGCGCCGATGCGCGCGCCGATGAAGGCGCAGGCAAGCTTGCCCGCGGCGCCACCAGCGAACACCAACGTCATCGCCAGACCGATGGTCTGCAGGCTCGCGCCCTTCTGCGTCAGCACGAACGGCAGGAACAACAGAAATCCCATACGGGTGGCGCTGTCGATGACTCCGATCGACAGCAACAGCGGAAATGCGAACCGCGGTGGCGGCCGATCGACCGCGGCGTCATCCGTCGTTTTTGTCGGCTGTGGCTCGTCGCGATCGTAGCGCGGCGTGACGACGAAGATCACCGCCGCGAGCACGAAACCGAGACTGCCAAGGACGGCGAGCGCCGGCCGCCACGCCATCGTCAGCAGCATCAGCGACAGCACCGCCGGCACCGTCATCTTGCCGATGTCGCCGGCGAAGTTGTAGGTGCCGAGCGCTTGCAGCGAACGCGGTCCGGCAAAAGCGCGGGCGACCAGCGCCGAAGCGATCGGATGCTGGGTGCTGGCGCCAAGGCCGCCGATGAACAGCGCAGCGAGCAACATCGCAAAGCCGGAACTTACTCCGGCCAGGCAATAGCCCAGCCCGGCAAGTGCAGTGCCAAGCGCCAGCACCAGCGGCACGCCGAGCCGTTCAGAGACCAGACTGGAAGGAATTTGCAGGCTTGCCATGGCGCCGACAAACACACCGCGCAGCACGCCCAGCGCCGCATAATCGAGGCCGAATTCGGCCTGCCACAGCGGCAGCATGATGTAGATCAGGTCGGTGTAGCCGTCGTGCAGCGCGTGCGTCACGCCGGCAATCGAGGCGGCCCGGCGCTGGTCCGGCGAAAACTGCCTTGTCAGTGCCGCAAAATTCTCCCAGTGAAGTCCGCGCATCGACCGATCCCTGTCCCATGTGCCTAATGCCCGCTCGGCGCAACGTCAATTGCCGCGGCTGCCCGCGATTGACCGCGGCAATCGCTAAGTGCAGTCTCCGGCCGGGAATCACGACTTTGTAGTTGCCGTGAGAGGAGCAAACATGTTTGGCCTCGGCGACCTGTTCCAGTGGGACCGGTTCGTGACCCCGACCGTGATCAAGGTGTTCTACTGGCTCGCCGTCGTTATTTGCGTGCTGCTCGGGATCGCCGGCGCGGTCTCCTCATTGCAGACCATGGCTTTCAATCCGTTCATCGGCCTCATCCTCCTGATCGTGAGCCTGCTCGGCGCCTTTGTCGGCGTGATCCTCTCCCGCATCGCCGCCGAATTCGTGCTCATCGTATTCCGCATCAACGAGCATCTTGGCGCAATCAAAAATCAAGGCGCGGGAATGAGGAATCAGGAATCAGGCTACAGGGGCCAGTGATCAGATTTTTCGATCAGCTTGTCTTTCTGACTACTGACGCCCGATCACTGACGCCTTCACTGAGGACTGAAACGGAAGTGCATGACGTCGCCGTCGTGCACGACGTAGTCCTTGCCTTCGAGCCGCATCTTGCCGGCATCGCGCGCGCCGGCTTCGCCGCCGCAACTGACGTAGTCGTCGTAGGCGATGGTTTCGGCGCGGATGAAGCCGCGCTCGAAATCGGAGTGAATGACGCCGGCGGCCTGCGGCGCCTTGGTGCCGCGCGTAATCGTCCAGGCGCGCGCCTCCTTCGGACCGGCGGTGAAAAACGTCACCAGGTCGAGCAGCGCGTAGCCGGCGCGAATGAGCCGGTCGAGGCCGGCTTCGCTCAAGCCCACCGCATCGAGATAGTCCTTGCGCTCGTCGCGCGACAGCACCGCGATTTCCGATTCGATCTTGGCGGAAATGACGATCGCAGCCGCGCCTTCCTGCTTGGCCCGCGCCTCGACCCTGTGCGAGTAAGCGTTACCGCTCGCCGCGCTGCCCTCCTCGACGTTGCAGACATAGAGCACCGGCAGCGCGGTCAACAGCCCCAGCATGTGGAACGCTCTTGCTTCCTCGGGCTTGCGCTCGGTGAGCCGCGCCGGCTTGCCGTCACGCAGCAGCGCCAGCGCGCGATCGATGAGGTCGAGCGCCTCCTTGGCTTCCTTGTCGCCGCTTTTGGCTTTTTTGCTCAACCCATCGATCCGCCGTTCCAGACTGTCGAGGTCGGCAAGCATCAGCTCGGTCTCGACCGTCTCGATATCGGCGATCGGATCAATGCGGCCTTCGACGTGGCTGACGTCGGTGTCTTCGAAGCAGCGCACCACGTGGGCGATGGCGTCGACCTCGCGGATATTGGCCAGGAACTGGTTGCCGAGCCCCTCGCCTTTCGAGGCGCCGCGCACCAGGCCGGCAATGTCGACGAAGATCAGCCGCGTCGGCACGATGACGGCCGACTTGGCAAGCTCGGCCAGCGTGTCGAGCCGCGGATCCGGCACCGCAACCTCGCCGACATTCGGCTCGATGGTGCAGAACGGATAATTCGCCGCCTGCGCCGCCGCCGTTTCGGTCAGCGCATTGAAGAGCGTCGACTTGCCGACATTCGGCAATCCGACGATGCCGCATTTGAAGCCCATGGAAGTTTATTTCGCTCGATATTTCACTTGGCCAGCCGGAGATTCGGCTCGAGCCTGAATGGATTCAGGATGGTCAAGCTCTCGACCATTCGTTCGTGCTGCATCTCTGGAGCGCGACAGGCTCTTGTCCTGCCTGGCCGCTTCGACCCGCGCCCGGCGGGCGAGGTCCTCGGAGAGCGTGATGGTGACGTTCTTCATAACAAAAATAATACCGTGTTTCTGTGTTCCAAGTTGGCGCCGGGGGCGATAGACGCGCCGATCAGCCTTGGTCGGGGCCTGAGCCGTCAGGCTCGCCGAAGCCCTTGGCCACCATGGCGAGATGGACTTTGTTCTGAAAACGGGAGTCTTCCCGACGGACGAGGAGATCGACATTGTCCGAGATCGTCGTAAGAAGAGCCTGTAGCCGGGGCTGCTCATCTTTCGAAAAATTACTCAGGACATGACCATGGAGCCCTCCTTTTTCAGGACGCCCGATGCCGATGCGCACCCTTCTGTAGTCATGGCCGATGTGGCTCGATATCGAAATCAAGCCATTGTGCCCTGCGTCCGTGGTGCCTCCAAACTTGAGTCTCACCTTGCCCGCAGCGAAGTCCTTTTCGTCATGAAATACGGTGACATCGGAAGATGAGATTTTGAAGAAGCGTGCTGCCTCGGCGACCGCTCGTCCGGAGTCGTTCATATAGGTTTGGGGCAAGAGGAGCAGCACGGGCTCTTGATCGATTTTTCCGCGAGCTGCAACACCGTGAAACCGCGACAGCCATGGCCCGATACCATGGCGTTCGGCAATTTCCTGAACGACTCTAAAGCCTACGTTGTGGCGGGTATCGACATATTCGTCTCCCGGATTGCCGAGTCCGACCAGGAG
>JASHQO010000402.1 GCA_030039105.1 Xanthobacteraceae bacterium | reverse complement strand
TCGCCGGCGCGCGCCGCCTCGATGGTGGCGTTGAGCGCCAGCAGATTAGTCTGCTCCGCGATCGTGGTGATGAGCTTGATGACGTCGCCGATGCGGCGGCCGGCCTCGCCGAGCTCCTTGACCGAGTCGCTGCTACGCGCCGCCTCGTCGACTGCCTTGCCGGCGATGGCGTTCGATTGCACGACCTGGCGATTGATCTCCGAGACCGCGGAGGCGAGCTCCTCGGCCGCGGTGGCGATGTCGCGGACATTGGCGGAGGCTTCACCGGACGCAGTGGCGGCGCCGCCGGTCTTGTCCGAGGCGAGGTCGGCCGCTTCGGTCAAGCGCACCGAAGCCGCCAGCATGTGCTCGAACAAGCGGCTGAGCTCCGACAGGCTCGCTTCGATTTCGGTGCCGAAACGGGAGGTTTCAGCCGCAATCTGCTCCTGGCGCTGGGCCTTCGCTCGCGCTTCGGCAAGCACCGTCTTGTTCAGCTCGACATTGCGGCGCATCGCGTCCTGGAAAATCGCGATCGAGCGCGCCACCGCCCCGACTTCGTCTGAACGGTCGCGAAACGGCACGTTGAGCGTCGCATCGCCGGCAGTCACCGCCTCGGTGACGCGGGTGACGGCGGCGAGCGGCCGCGCGATCGAACGGCGAATCACCAGCGCCCCGGCCATCGCCAGGATCAGCGCCACGGCGCCCAGCACCATCATTTCCACCGCGGTGACGTGAATGCCGCTCTCGATCTCGGCGTAGATGGACCGCGAACGCTTGGCGTAAAGTTGCCCGAGCTTGTCGAGATCGTTGGTGAGCGCGGTGCGGACCGTCCGGTTGGCGTCGTTATCGCCCCATTCCCGGCCTGCCGCCGGAGAGATTTCGGTGCCGCGGCGTACCAGCTCGCGGCGGAACTCCTGGAATTTCTTCACCCGGCCTGCGAACGCGTCGAAAACCTCGGCGTCTTCCGGCAGGACGGAGCGCTGCCAGGTGTCCACGACGTTGCCGATCCGGTCATTGAAGCGGGTCAGGCCTTCGGCAAATGGCTTTGCGGTCGCGATATCCGGCGACATGTAGATGCCGCGCGATTCCATCACCACCGCGTAGACCAAGCTGTCGATGCGATCGACGTTTTCGGCGCCGACAAAGGCCGACTCGAACTGCCGGGTCAGGGCGGCATGGCGGCTGGTATTGAGGATCGCGACAGCCGCCAGCGTCATCGTCACGGTAGCCAGCAGCGTGAAGATGACATAGAGCTTGGTGGCGATCGAAAGCTTCGCCAATTTCATGGACGTCACGGCCCGGTTTTCCCCTCATGGCAACCTGACGATAAGATGTTAACTCCAGGTTTACCTTGCCCCGCCAATCGGCCTGTCGGACCAGATTGATCGACATGCAATCCCAGCCAACGGCTCGTTCATGCGCCTGAATGTTGCAGTGCAAATGGATCCGATCGAGCGGATCAACATCCGCGGCGATTCGACTTTCGCCCTGCTGTTGGAAGCGCAGGCGCGGGCGCACACGCTGTCCTACTACACGCCCGACCGCATGGCGCTGCGCGACAACAAGGTTTTCGCCACGGTGCGGCCGCTGGTGGTGCGCGATATCGCCGGCGACCACTTCACCCTGGGCGAGCCGCGCCATGTCGACCTCGCAAGCTTCGACGTAGTGCTGCTGCGCCAGGATCCGCCGTTCGATCTCGCCTACATCTCCTCGACCCACATGCTCGACCGCATCCATCCGAAGACCTTGGTGGTCAACGATCCAAGCCATGTGCGCAACGCCCCGGAGAAAGTCTTCGTTACCGAATTTCCCGACCTGATGCCGCCAACTTTGCTGACGCGCGACCTCGAGACGATCAAGGCGTTCCGCGCCGAGCACGGCGACATCGTCATGAAGCCGCTCTACGGCAAAGGCGGCGAGGCGGTGTTCCGATTGGCGAGCGAGGACCTCAATTTCGGCTCGCTGTACGATCTGTTCGCCACCATGTTCCGCGAGCCATGGGTGATCCAGAAATTCCTGCCGGCGGTGCGCGACGGCGACAAGCGCATCATCCTGGTGGACGGCGAATTCGCCGGTGCCGTCAACCGCGTGCCGGCGCCGGACGACCTGCGCTCCAACATGGTGCGCGGCGGCGTGCCGGCGGCGACCGAGCTCACCGCGCGCGAGCGCCACATCTGCGAGCGGCTCGGCCCGGCGCTGCGCCAGCGCGGGCTGCTGTTCGTCGGCATCGACGTGATCGGCGACTTCTTGACGGAGATCAACGTCACCTCGCCGACCGGCATCCGCGCCGTGAAAAATCTCGGCGGCGCCGATATCGCGGCGCTGATCTGGGACAAGATCGAGGCGAAGCGGAAGTAAGTCGCAAGAGTCAGCGATGTTGATTTCCGGCCGCGAAAAACTCGAACGCATGCGCGACGGCCGCGTCGTCTATGTCGGCGCCGAGCGGATCGACGACGTCACAGCCCATCCGGCGTTCCGCAACGGCGCTCGCACCATTGCGGCGATCTATGACCTCAAGGCCGATCCGGCCCGACGCGACCTGTTCAGCTTCGAGGAGAACGGTGAGCGCATCGGGCTGCCGTGGCTGCGTTGCCGAAAGCGCGAGGATCTGGCGCGGCGCATGCGCGCCATGAAGGCGATCGCCGATTCGAGCTACGGCCTGATCGGCCGCTCGCCCGACCATGTCGCCGGATTGATCACCGGCCTCGCGATGCGGCCGGAATTGCTCAACGAGTTGACGCCGGGTTTTGGCGATAACCTGCTCCGCTTCTACGAGCGCGCGCGGCGCGACGATCTTTATCTGTCGTTTGCGGTGACGCCGCCGTCCGGCATTCGCGACCATGAAATCTATACCGGCACGGTGCGCGACGATCCGACGCTTCAGGTGGTCGGCGAGGACGATTCCGGCGTCGTCGTCTCGGGCATGAAAATGCTCGCCACCGGCGCCATCTTCGGCGACGAGGTTTTTATCGGCAACCTCACCGCCATCGACGACAAACGCGCGAAAGAGAGCATCACCGCGGCGATCCCCAACAATGCGCCGGGCGTCTCGTTCTGGGCACGCGAGCCCTACGAGCGCCACGCCCGCCACGAGGCCGACTATCCGTTGAGCTATCGCTTCGACGAGAACGACGCGGTGCTGGTCTGCGACCGGGCGAAAATTCCGTGGGAGCGCGTCTTCCTGCACAACAACGGCGCCTGGTCGCGCCGCATCTATATCGAGACGCCGGCCAACGTTTATCAGAACCAGCAGTCCAACATCCGCTTCTGGGCCAAGATGGGATTGATCGTCGGCCTGGCGAGCCGCATGTGCCAGGCCAACGGCGTCGACAAGGTGCCGGCGGTGCGCGAGACGCTCGGCCGCCTCGCCGCGCTGGAAGCCACCATCGGCGGCCTGGTCAACGGCCAGATAGAAGCGTGCGAAAACTGGCCGGCGGGCTTCGTCACACCGAACCGCCGCATGGTCTATGCGGCGCTGAACTGGTGCCAGGAGCATCACACCGAGATCATCGACACGCTGCGCACGCTCGCCGGCGCCGCGCCGCTGCAAATGCCAGCGAGCGTCGATTTAGTGGCCGACCCGGAGCTGAAAGACCGTTTCACCCGGTGGTGGGGCACCGCCAGCATGGAGGCCGCCGCCCGCTACAAACTCTACAAGCTGGTCTGGGACCTGATCGGCTCGGAATTCGCCGGCCGCCACATGCTCTATGAGAAATTTTATGCCGGCAATTCCATCATCGTGCGCAACCAGAGCGACCGCGAGGCGCCGTGGGAGACGTTTCACGGCATCGTCGATGACTTGTTGGACGCGGTGGCGATGCCGGAGCCCAAATCCTAACCTCGCGCCGGCGCGGCAACACCGACCAG
>JASHQO010000401.1 GCA_030039105.1 Xanthobacteraceae bacterium | reverse complement strand
CGTTTGGCATCGGCGACCTGGCCGGCTTTCATATTCAGAGCGTGCTGCTCGGCCACGCCGTGTCGTTGATCGACAATCCGGAGGGACAGGCCACCGACAATTTCGAAGCCCGCATGGTCATCGCCGCCTTTCCCGGCGGCCCGAACGAGGCCGACGACCGCCCGCAATTCGCGCGCATGGCCTTTGACCAGATCGTCGGCATCAAGGACGTCAAGTTCACGATGTCCGAGCCGCTGCGCCTCGGCGGGCAGTCGGGCTTTCAGACCATGGCGCAGGCCAAGGATATCCGCACCGATGCCGATCTCATGGTGGCGCAATGGCTGCGCTTCGGCTCAGGCGGCTTCATGCAGATGATCGGCATATCGAAGACGGCGGAATGGACGACGGCGCTGGCGCGGATGCGCACCGTTCGCGATAGCATCGAGCTGAAGTAGCCTCGTCATTGCGAGCGAAGCGAAGCAATCCATAACTGGCCGGACCCGGTGGCGCCTCGCAATGACGGCGGAAAAATCTTAAACTGCGGCCTTGTTGTCGTTGCTCGACGCGGCATTGGGCGCGACCTTCGGGCCGCCCTTGGAGACGCCGACCAGAGCCGGGCGCAACACGCGCTCGCCGATCATGTAGCCGGGCTGCACCACCTGGACGATGCTGCCGGCCGGCACCGATGGATCGGGCACTTCGAACATCGCCTGATGGACGTTCGGGTCGAATTTCTCGCCGTGCGGGGTGAACTGACGCACCCCGTTCTTCTCCAGCGCCTTCAACAGTTCGCGCTCGGTCAATTCGACGCCCTCGACCAGCGCCTTGATGCCGGGCTCGGCGCTGGCGCGCGCCTGCGGCGGCAGCGCCTCGAGCGCGCGGCGCATATTGTCGGCAACGCCGAGCATGTCGCGGGCGAACGACGTGACGCCATAAAGCCGCGACTCGGCGACCTCGCGCTCGGTCCGCTTGCGCAAGTTCTCCATCTCGGCGAGCGTGCGCAGCAGCCGGTCCTTCATCTCGGCATGCTCGCGCTCGAGCGCGGTGGAAGGGGTCGGTTCCGGCGCGGCGGCCGCGGCCTCGGGCTTATCGGCCGCTTCGTCCTCAGCGCGAGCGGTCTCTCTCGTCATGTCTCATCCCATAGCTTTGCTGGCCCCGCATATCAGGGCTCGGGCGGTAAAAATCAAGCGTCCCTTCCCCTTATCCTGAGAAGCGCCCCAACGGCGCGTCTCGAACGATGTTGCTCAGGCGCCAATCGAAATCGCTCGATTTCGATCATCTTAATGACCAAGTCGGCAATTGCCGACTTGGTTGCCGTCGCCCTTCGAGGCGCGCTACGCGCGCCCCGCGGGGTGACGAAAAACTCAGCCCCCCAACAGCTTGCTCACCACCTTGGCGGTATAGTCCACCATGGGGATGACCCGGGCATAGTTGAGCCGGGTCGGGCCGATGACGCCGAGCACGCCGACGATGCGGCCGGAGGCATCGTGATAAGGCGCGACGATGGTGGAGGAACCCGACAACGAGAACAGCTTGTTCTCCGAGCCGATGAAGATACGAACGCCTTCGGCCTGTTCGGCGCGGCCGAGAAGGTCGATCACCTCGCGGCGGGTTTCCAGATCGTCGAACAACAGCCGCACCCGCTCCAGGTCGGCGAGCGCCCGCAAGTCTTCGAGCAAATGGGCCTGGCCGCGGACGATCAGCTTGCGCTCGTCGCTCTCGCCGCCCGACCAGCTAGCGAGCCCGTTGGCAACGATCCGCTGGGTCAGCTCGTCGAGCTCGGCCTGGCGCGCTTGCAGCGCCCGCTCCAGCTCCGCCCTCGCCTCGGCGATGGTCATGCCGCGGATATGCGCGTTCAGGAAATTCGACGCTTCGGCCAGCGCCGAGGTCGGCAAGCCGACCGGGACATTGAGCACGCGGTTCTCGACCTGGCCGTCTTCGGCGACCATCACCACCAGCGCCCGCTCGGGCTCGAGACGCACGAACTCGACGTGCTTGAGCCTCAGGTTCGACTTCGCCGTCAGCACGACGCCGGCGGCGCGGGTGAGGCCCGAGAGCAGGCCCGACGCCTCGGTGAGCGCCGTCTCGACCGATTTGGCCTGGCCGGACGCCGCAACCTGCGCCTCGATGGCCTGACGATCGTTCTCGGTGAGGTCGCCGATCTGCATCAACGCGTCGACGAAGAAGCGCAAACCCCTCTCGGTCGGCAGGCGGCCGGCGGAGGTATGCGGCGCGTAGACGAGGCCGAGCTGTTCGAGGTCCGACATCACGTTGCGCACCGACGCCGGCGACAACGTCATCGGAATGATGCGCGACAGGTTGCGCGAGCCGACCGGCTCGCCGGTCGCCAGATAGCTTTCGACCACCTGACGAAAAATCTCGCGCGAGCGCTCGTTGAGCTGCGCAAGGCCGACCTGGTTGGCGCCGACGGGTACGTCGTGGCTGGCCACGGCTCACTCCCCTTCTGCCGGCGAGAATTGGCCATTCCGGCTCGCCTTTCAAGCCGGACCGGCGACCGCTAAGTTTGTGCCATGAATTTGGCGCTTCGGCCGGCTGTGCCGAAGGGTTTCGACTGTTGCTTTCGGCTTTATTTTGCCGAGAGGGAATATGTTAACCGTGACCTGAAACTCGACCCGGACGTTCAGGCGGCAAGCTTCCGCCGCCGGTGGGACGTGACGCAGATCCGCATCATCATGGCTGACGGCGCCGATACCGGCTGGCTGGTCATTCCGCCGCCGCCATGGTGCGTGCGCCGGCCCGCGGCGCGATGCGTAGCAAATCCATCAGGCGCCCGATCTCGCCGAAATCCTCCAGCCGATCGACGGCGGCGATCACGGCGGCGATGTGGGCGTCGGGCAGGAAGCCTTGCGCATAGGTGCGGAATTTTTGCTCGATCTGGGCGCGCGACACCGGGTTTTCGAACGCGCCGAGCGGATGCTCGCAACGGTTCGACAGGGTTTTGCCGTCGGCAAGCTCGATATCGACGATGGCCTGCGAGCCGCCGACCGACGGCTCGGCCCGGACTTCGACCTGCTTGGCCGCAAAGGCGCGCAGTTTTGCATCGTCGTAGCGGCCGGGCTCGAATTGCGCTTGCGTCAGCGCGCGATCGTGCAGGATGACGGCTGCCGTGTAGTGCGCCGAAAGCAGCGCTTCGAATTTCGCCTTGTAGGTCGCGAAGCCGCCGTGCATGGCGAACGCCTGCGGGCTCAAAGCCACCCGCACCTTGCGGACCTGCGCGGTCTGGATTTGGTTCTTGCCGAGCAGATCGAACAGCGCCGTGTTCATGCCCTGGATCAGCGTCGCCGACGGCCATAGCCGCATGGCGATGCGCTCGAGCTCCCAATGCTGGCCGAGATCGGCCACGGCAAGCTCAGGGCTGCCGCCGTCGACATAAGTTGTGTAGAGGCCGCCGTCCTTGGCGCTGAGGAATTCGTGGGTGGCGACGAATTTTTGCTGCGCCAACAGCGCTGCCATCAGTCCCGACAGCGCGCCGCGGCATTGATGGAATTTCACCGTCGGCGTGCCCCAGGCCGCGAACGTGCCGGCGGCCTGACTGCCGGCAAGCCCGAAGGCGCGCGCCATGGTCTCGGCGTCGAATTTCAACAGTGCGCCGACCGCGGCCGCAGCGCCGAACGGACCAAAAATGCCGGGACCGTGCCAGCCGCGGGCGCGGAATTTCAAATAGTCGGTGCCGACACCGACGCGGGTCGTCACCTCGCAACCGGCCGCGAGCGCAGTGAGCAGGGCGCGGCCGCTGAGCCCGTCGCGCTCGGCGATGGCGAGCGCCGGCGGCATCACCTCCGGCGTGACGTGAGTCATGGTCTCGCGATGCACGTCGCACATGGTCACCGCGGTGACCAGATAAGCGTTCAAGAGCGTGGCGCCGGCAAGCGATAGGTGCGCGCCGCCGATCACGCTCGCTTCGCTCGACTGCGCCAAGCCCGAGGCCAGCGCCGCAACCTGCCCGGTCTCCTCGCCCAAGCGGCCGGCGACCGCGCAAGCAAGCGCATCGAGCAGCAGCTTCTTGCAGTGATCGCGCACGCGAGGCGGAATGTCGTCGTAGCGCAACGCCGATGCGAATTGCGCCAGCGCCTGGGTCGTCTCCGCCGCCATGTCGGCCTCCTGTCATTGCCGGCGGAGCGTAACGGCAAGGCCACGCGGCTGGCAACGTGCCTTAAAACGGATTTCCCTGGCCGGGATCATGCTCTAAAAGCGTGGCCAGCCGGCGCGTCGCGGCGGCTGCCGAGGAGAACCAAGCATGCGGCCGAGCCGCCGACAGTCCGATGAATTGCGTCCGGTTTCGCTGGAACGCGGCGTGGTGAAATACGCCGAAGGCTCATGCTTCGTCAAATTCGGCGAGACCCACGTGCTGGTCACCGCCACCCTGGAAGACCGCCTGCCGCCGTGGCTCAAGGGCCAGGGCCGCGGCTGGATCACCGCCGAATACGGCATGCTGCCGCGCGCCACGCTGGAACGCACCCGGCGCGAAGCGTCGGCCGGCAAGCAGAGCGGGCGCACCGTCGAAATCCAGCGCCTGATCGGACGGAGTCTGCGTGCGGTGGTCGATCTCAAGGCGCTCGGCGAGCGCCAGATCACCGTCGACTGCGACGTCATCCAGGCCGACGGCGGCACCCGCACCGCCTCGATCACCGGCGCCTGGATCGCGCTCTACGATTGCATCGCCTGGATGAAGAATCGCGACATGGTGCAGATGGACGTGTTGCGCGACCACATCGCGGCGATCTCCTGCGGCGTCTGCGGCGGCGTGGCGGTGCTCGATCTCGACTACGCGGAAGATTCGCAGGCCGACACCGACGCCAATTTCGTCCTCACCGGCACCGGCAATATCGTCGAGATCCAGGCCACCGCCGAGAAGACGCCGTTTTCCGAAGACCAGTTCGCCGCGCTGCTGGCCTTGGCGCGCAAGGGCATCGCCAAGCTCGTCGACCTGCAGAAGATGGCGGTGATGTAAGCGGATGACGGATGACGGACGACGGACGACGGACGACGGATGACAGACGACGGACGGTCGACGCCAAATCGCCGCGTCCGCACCGGAAAATCTGCCCTCCGTCGTCTGCCGTCTGTCGCCTGCTCATTGCGACCCACAATCCCGGCAAGCTTGCCGAGATGCGCGAATTGCTTGCACCGTACGGCATCGAGGCCACATCGGCGGGCGAGCTTGGCCTGCCGGAGCCGGACGAGACCGGGACGAGCTTTCGCGACAACGCGCGGATCAAGGCGCAAGCGGCGGCGCAGGCGGCGGGCTTGCCGGCGTTTGCCGATGACTCCGGCCTTGTGGTCGATGCGCTCGATGGCGAGCCCGGCATTTATTCGGCGCGCTGGGCCGGACCCGATAAGGACTTCGCTCATGCCATGGCAACGATCGACCGAAAATTGCGCGAGCGCGGCGCGACGGCGCCCGACAAGCGCAAGGCGCATTTCGTCTCGGCGCTGTGCGTCGCCTGGCCCGATGGCCATGTCGAGGATTTCGAGGCCAAGGTCGACGGCACCCTGGTGTGGCCGCCGCGGGGCGATAAAGGTTTTGGCTACGATCCGATGTTCCTGCCGGACGGTTACACGCGTACCTTCGGCGAAATGTCGAGCGAAGAAAAACACGGGCTGCCGCCGCGCGGCCGCGGCCTGTCGCACCGCGCGCGCGCTTTCGTGAAGCTCGCAGAGGCGTGCCTAGGCTGAGTGCGGCCAAGCCTCTCCATCATTGCGAGCCAACGGGTCCGGCCCGAAGCGGCCGGCCCGATGACAAGCTCCGCGAAGCAATCCGCTTCTGAGACGCCGCACTGGATTGCGTCGTTGCTTCGCTCCTCGCAATGACGGAATCGGACAGTGCTAACGCGATCTTATCCATCGCGCCATGGCACGGTTGGTGGCACGGTTGGTGGCATGGCCGGTCCGGACCTGCGATATGATGGAGACCATGACGGATTCGCCCGCTTCCGCCGCCTTCGGCGTCTATATCCATTGGCCGTTCTGCCTGTCGAAGTGTCCCTACTGCGATTTCAACAGCCACGTGCGCCGCGAGCCGATCGACCAGGCGCGCTTCGGCCGCGCCTTTGCTGGCGAGATCGCCGCGACCGCGGCGCGGGTGCCGGGCCGCATCGTGTCGACGATTTTCTTCGGCGGCGGCACACCGTCGCTGATGCAGCCGGCGACCGTCGGGGCGATCCTCGATGCGGTCGGAAAGCACTGGTCCGTGGCGCCCGACGTCGAGGTGACGCTGGAGGCCAATCCGACCAGTGTCGAGGCGACGCGGTTTCGCGGCTATCGAGCCGCCGGGGTCAATCGCGTCTCGCTTGGGGTGCAAGCGCTCGACGATAAGGCGCTCGCCGAGCTCGGCCGCTTGCACACCTCGCGCGAGGCACTCGACGCGGTCGGCGTCGCGCGCAGCATCTTCGACCGCTACTCGTTCGACCTGATCTACGCCCGGCCGCGGCAGGAGCCGAAGGATTGGGCGGCCGAGCTCACCCGGGCGCTGAGCGAAGCCGGCGACCACCTCTCGCTCTATCAGCTAACCATCGAGCCGGACACGCCGTTCGCGGCGCTGCACGCTGCCGGCAAGCTTGCCGTGCCCGGCGACGACCTCGGCCGTGCGCTCTACGACACCACGCAGGATATCTGCGCCGCCCACGGCCTGCCGGCCTACGAGATTTCCAATCACGCCCGGCCGGGCGGCGAATGCCGGCACAATCTCGTGTACTGGCGCGCCCAGGAATATGCCGGCATCGGGCCCGGCGCCCATGGTCGACTTAACATTGGCCGGCTCGACGTCGACGACAGTCGCCACGCCACCGCGACGGAGCGGCGGCCAGAGGCCTGGCTGATGCGGGTCGAGGCCAACGGCCACGGCCTCATCACCGACGACGCGCTCACGCGCGAGGAGGTGGCCGACGAATTCCTGCTGATGGGGCTGCGGCTCGCCGAGGGCATCGACACGGCCCGCTATACCGCCGTGGCGGGCCGGACGCTCGATCCGGCGCGCGTCGCCATGCTGCAAGAGCACGGACTGGTCGAGACCACTGCCGATGGCCGGCTCCGGGTCACCCTGTCCGGCTTTCCGGTCCTGGACGCCGTTGTGGCCGATCTGGCCGCGTAAATATCTGGCTGTTTCCAAAGAGAAGCTCAAGTATATCATAAGCTAGCTTATGGTTTTTACCTACCGTTTCAGAGCCGTTCCTCTTTGAGCTGCGCCGCAAAAAATTCGACGAAGAGCTGGGTCTTGGCCGGCAAGACGCTGGTTGCCGGCCACACCGCGTGGATGGGAATTGGCGCCGGCTCGAACCGGGTCAGCACCAGTTCCACCGCACCACGGTCGACCAATCCTCGCACCTGCCACAGCGGCGCGTTGGCGATACCAAGTCCCTGAACGGCGGCTTCGTTGGCGGCGAGCGCACCGCTGGTGCGAAACCGCCCGGCCACTTTCACCGCCTTTACGCGTCCGTCGATCGTGAACGGCCAGGCATTGCCCTCGAGCGCCGCGGTGCGGACGATGCAGGCGTGGCGAGCAAGATCGTCTGGCCGCTGCGGCCGGCCGTGCTTGGCGAAATAGCTTGGCGCACCGAACACGACCCGCCGCGAGTTCGCCAGTCGCCGCGCCTTGAGGCTCGAATCCGGCAGCTCGCCGATCCGGATCGCCAGATCGAAACCGCCGCCGATCAGGTCGACATAGCTATCCGACAAATCGAGCTCGATCTCGACCCGCGGGTGCGCCTGCAGAAAGGCCGGCAGATGTGGAACGATATAGAGCGGCGCGAATGCGGTGGAGCCCGCGATCCGCAACAGCCCGGTGGCCTCGGCGCGGCGGTTCGCGATCTCGAGCTTGGCAGCGTCGATCTCGGCGAGCGCCGCGCTGAGCCGGCGGTAAAACGCGGCGCCGGCGTCGGTCGGGCGCAAACGGCGCGTCGTGCGTCGGATCAGCTCGACGCCAAGCTCACGCTCCAATGACCCCAGCGACCGGCTCACCGACTGCAGGGAGCGGCCGAGGTGACGAGCCGCCGCCGTGAGGCTTCCCCTGTCGACGACGGCCGCGAAAGCCTGGAAGTCTTCCATCCGGCTCATCGGCATTCTCTCGTTGAATGGAAGAGTATATCACATTCAACGTCCATTCTCTCGCCGCCGGCCAGCCCGATATTGTGGGCGTCGAACAACCCATTCGCTGACGAAAGGAGACCGCCATGCCCATGATCAGCATCCAATACGCTTCGTCGCGGCGCCAAACCGAGCTGCCGAAGGCCATCGCACAAGCGGCCCAGCGCCTGTCGAGCGATATCCTGCACAAGGACCCGAACGTGACCGCGGTCGTGGTCGAGGAGATCGACCCGGCCAAATGGTTCATCGCCGACAAGTCGCTCGCCGCGCACGGCCTGGCGAGTTTCTGGCTCGATATCCGCATCGTCGACGGCACCAACACACGGGAAGAGAAAGCGGCCTTCGTCGCCGCCGCCTTCGCGACGATGAACGAGCTGATCGGGCCGCTGCACGCCGAGAGCTACGTCCACGTCGACGACGTGCGCGGCGATGCCTACGGCTATGGCGGCCTGACCCAGAACGAGCGCTATATCGCCGGCAAGCTCAGCGCCGTGCAGAAAGCCGCGGCTTAAACGATCCCGTGCTGCTCTCAACGCAAGAGGCACAGTGATGAGCCGAGCCTTCGCTCAATTGGCCTTCTCGGACGCGGTCAAAGCGGCGCAGAGCCGCTACGGTGCCCGCGAGCTTGGCGAACGCGTCGAAGCCAGGGACCCGCCGCGCAACAGCTTGAACGATGACCTCATCGCCTTCATTGCCGGTGCCGACAGCTTCTTTATCGGCACCGCGAGCCGCGACGGCTGGCCGCACGTGCAGCATCGCGGCGGCCCGCCGGGCTTCCTGAAAGTGCTCGACGGGCACACGCTGGCGTTTGCCGATTTCGCCGGCAACAAGCAGTACATCACGGTCGGCAACCTGTCGGAGAACGACCGCGTTCTCTTGTTCATCATCGACTATGCACGCGGCCGGCGCCTTAAAATCTGGGGCCGTGCCACCGTGATCGACCACGACCCGGCACTGCTCGAGAAGGTCCGCGATCCCGAATACAAGGCGGCCATCGAGCGGATCATCCGCATCGACGTGCTGGCGTGGGACCTCAATTGCCATCAGCACTTTCCGAAGCTGGTCCATGCGTAAGGTACGGTAGATTTTATAAGCTAGCTTATATTCCGGAGCCGCCAAAGCTCTTCAGCGGCGGCGCGATGACCTGCGAACCCGACGGTGTGACCTTCAAAACCGCCAGCCCGCGCTCGTTGGTGCCGTCGGCGCGGAACCGGAACAGGCCGTCGATCCCGGTAAAGCCCGACGGGTTGGTCAGCACCGCGGTGCTGAAACGCTGCGCCCCTTGGGTCTTCACCAGGGCGGCGATCAGGGCCACGGCGTCGTAGGCCAGAGTCGCAGTCCGCGTCGGCTCCTGCTTATAGCGGGTGCGGTAGCGCTCGGCGAAGCCGCGGTAACCGGCACCGTCCGGGGCCGCGTACCAGCCGCCGTCGAGCTGTGGGTTGGAGCTGATCCGGGTGTCGTCCCACAGGCCCGTGCCGAGTAGCTGGATCTTCTTGAGAGCGCCGCCGCCGGCAGTAAAGGCCTGGACTACGTCCGGCACTGCGTCGCCACCGTCGGGAATGAACAGGGCCTCGGCACCCGCCGCGGCCTGGGCGACGTTGCGGACCGGACCGACCATGGCGGCCTTGTCGTGCGGGTAGCGCTCCAGCGCGACCACTCGACCGTTGCGGCGCGCCACTGCCTGCTTGAAGGCGGCTTCGACCACCGTGCCGTAGGGATTATCCGGGATCAACGCCGCATAGGAGCGCTTTCCGGTCGAAGACGCATACTGCACGATGCGCTCGACATCGGTCTCCGGCAGGAAGCTCAGCAAGTAAACGCCGGGGGAGGCGACATTGGCGTCGGTCGAGAACGCGATCACCGGAACGTTGCGCGAGCGCGCGACTTGGCCGACCACGCTGACCGACTGCGCAAACAGCGGTCCGAGGATGATCTCGGCGCCTTCGTCGAGCGCCTGTTGCGCCGCGATCCGCGCTGCCTCGGCGGTGCCGCCGTCGTCTTTCAGCAGGAGCTGAACGTTTGGCGAATTGAACTCGGCGATCGCCATATCGGCGGCATTGCGCATCGATTGTCCGGCAACGCCGGCATTGCCCGCCGCCGATAGCGGCAGGATCAAGCCGGCTCTGACCTGGCCGTTGCCAATGCTGGCGCCAGGCGGCGCTTCGGCGCTCTGCGGCGGCGGTGTCGGCGACGTGAACGTGTTGAGCAGGCTGGAATTGCCGGAGCAGCCGGCCAGCAGCGTGCCAGCCGTCGTCAGCAGGCCGGCGAGGGCGCAGCGACGGGAGGGCAATACGACCGGCCCATGGAGCGGCATTTCCGCGGACACGGCAGTTTTCTCCTCACGACGGCCTGAAAAGGCACCCCCACCCATAGGGCATCGCCAATCTGTCATTCTGGGGGCGAATAGTTAACTAAATGGAAAGGATAACGAATTCGCCACCGCCATGACGACCGCGGGGGTCTGCGCTAAATTTGCTGCGATGAGCGAAACGCAGCGCCCCCTCGCCTCTTCCGACGCTTCGCCCCGGCGCTACGTCCTCGACGGCCGTCCGACCGAGGTCAAGCGGCTCGCGCCGGGACTGCACATTGTTGCGACCCCGATCGGCAATCTCGGCGATATTACACTGCGCGCGCTCGCCGCGCTCGCCGGCGCCGACGTGATCGCCTGCGAAGATACCCGCGTGACGCGGAAGCTCCTCGACCGCTACGCCATCGCCACCCCGCTGACACCCTACCACGATCACAACGCCATCCAGGCGCGGCCGGCGCTGTTGCGCCGCCTTGCCGCAGGCGCCGCGATCGCGCTGGTGTCCGATGCCGGCACGCCGCTGATTTCCGATCCCGGCTTCAAGCTGGTGCGCGCGGCGCACCAAGCCGGCCATGCGGTCACGACGCTACCCGGCGCCTCGGCGCTGCTGGCGGCGCTGACCGTCTCGGGCCTGCCGACCGACCAATTTTTCTTTACCGGCTTCCTGCCGGCAAAGGCGACCGCGCGGCGCGCCCGTATCGCCGAGCTCGGCCGCATTCCCGCGACGCTGGTGCTGTTCGAAGCCGGATCGCGCCTCGCCGCGACGCTCGACGATCTGGCTGCGGGGCTCGGCGCGCGCGACGCTGTGGTCTGCCGCGAGCTCACCAAGCTGCACGAAGAGGTCCGGCGCGGCGATCTCGAAACCTTGGCGCAAACTTGCGCGGCCGGCGAGCTGCGCGGCGAGTTCGTGCTGGTCGTCGCGCCGCCCCAAGAGCCGGCGGCCGTCAGCACCGACGAAGCCGATGCGCTGCTGCGCCAGGCGCTCAGCCGCGTCTCGCTCAAGGATGCGGTGGGGGAGGTGGCCGACGTCACCGGGCTGCCGCGCCGCGCGCTTTATCAACGCGCGCTGCGACTGGCGAAGGAACGCGATCATGGCGCGTCGCGCTGAGCCCGTCGGCTCGCCCAAATCCCGCTCGCCCAAACCCGAGCCCCGGCCGGAGCGCGTCGCCGCATTCCGGCTCGGCCTTTCGGCGGAGAGCCGCGCCGCCATGCTGCTGGTCGCCAAGGGTCACCGGATCGTGGCGCGACGCTGGAAAACCCCGGTCGGCGAGATCGATATCGTGGCGCGGCGTCGCCGCGAGCTGGTGTTCGTCGAGGTCAAGGCCCGCGACAGCCTCGATGCCGCGGCGCAATCGGTGACCGAGCGCGGCAAGCGGCGCATCGTCGCCGCCGCCGAGTTCTGGCTTTCGAGCCACCCCGACGACGTCCAGCGCTTCATCCGTTTCGACGTGATCCTGGTGACGCCCGGCAAGCTGCCGCGGCATATCGCCAATGCCTTCGATGCCTCGCGCTGACCGGCGCCGGCGTCAGGCCACTCGCAGTTTCGAGAAGAACTGATCGACCTGGGCGCGGATCTGGTCGGCCGCCACAGACAAGTCGTTAGCGAGCATCTTCACCGAAGCGGCGCTGGCGCGCGTGTTCTCGGTCGCTTCGCCGACCCGGACCACCTCGTCGGCGGTGTCGTTGGTACGGCGTGCCGCAATCTCGACGCTGCGCGCGATTTCCTGGGTCGCCGCGCCTTGCTGGGTGACGGCGCTGGCGATCGCGCCGGAAATTTCGCCGATCTCGCGAATGGTCTTCTCGATGCCGCCGATCGCCGCGATCGAACGAGCGGTCGCGCTCTGCATCGTCTCGATCTGGGCGCCGATCTCTTCGGTCGCTCTCGCAGTCTGCGACGACAGCGCCTTGACCTCGCCGGCCACCACGGCGAAGCCGCGGCCAGCCTCGCCGGCGCGCGCCGCCTCGATGGTGGCGTTGAGCGCCAGCAGAT
>JASHQO010000400.1 GCA_030039105.1 Xanthobacteraceae bacterium | reverse complement strand
TCAGGGAGAGAGACAATGGCGACCAAGAAGAAAGCCAAGGCGAAATCCGGGGCTGCAGCCAAAAAGCCCGCCAGGAAGGTCGTGAAGCTCAAGACCAAGAAACCGGCGGCCCACAAGAACGGCGGCAACGGCGTGCCGCGGCCGTCGACCAGGCCCTGGGGACAGGCCGGCCTGGCGCTTCAGGGCGTCAAGATTCTCGACTTCACCCACGTCCAGTCGGGCCCGACGTGCACGCAATTGCTCGCATATATGGGCGCCGACGTGATCAAGGTCGAACGGCCCGGCGTCGGCGACATCACCCGTACGCAATTGCGCGACGTGAAGGGGCAGGACAGCCTCTATTTCACCATGCTCAACGGCTCGAAGCGCTCGATCACGATCGACAGCAAGCATCCGAAGGGCAAGGAAATCCTCGAGCGCCTGGTCAAGCATTGCGACGTGCTGGTGGAGAATTTCGCTCCCGGCGCGCTCGACCGCATGGGGCTGACCTGGGACTACGTCCACAAGACCAATCCCCGCATGATCGTCGCGTCGGTGAAAGGCTTTGGCCCGGGGCCGTACGAAGACTGCAAGGTCTACGAGAACGTGGCGCAATGCGCCGGTGGCGCCGCCTCGACCACGGGCTTCCGCGACGGCCCGCCGCTCGTTACCGGCGCGCAGATTGGCGACTCCGGTACGGGCTTGCATCTCGCGCTCGGCATCGTCACGGCGTTGTACCAGCGCGTCCGCACCGGCCGCGGCCAGAAAGTCCTGTGTGCCATGCAGGACGGCGTGCTTAATCTCGCCCGCGTCAAACTGCGCGACCAGCAGCGCCTCAAGCACGGCCCGCTCACCGAATACAGCCAGTACGGCGAGGGCGTGCCGTTCGGCTCGGCGACGCCGCGGGCCGGCAACGATTCCGGCGGCGGCCAGCCGGGCTGGATCCTGAAATGTAAAGGCTGGGAGAACGATCCCGACGCCTACATCTATTTCATCACCCAGGCGCCGGTGTGGACCGCGATCTGCGACCTGATAGGCAAGCCGGAGTGGAAGACCGATCCGGATTACGCCACGCCGCCGGCGCGGCTGCCGCGGCTGCGGCACATCTTCGACACCATCGAGGATTGGACCAAGACCCTGACCAAGTTCGAGGTCATGGAGACCTGCAACCAACACGACATCCCGGTCGGTCCGATCCTGTCGATGAAGGAGATCGCCGAGGAGCAGTCGCTGCGCGCCACCGGCACGGTGGTCGAGGTCGATCATCCCGGCCGCGGCAAATATCTGACCGTGGGCAACCCGATCAAGCTGTCCGACTCGCCCGCCGACGTGCGGCGCTCGCCGCTGCTTGGCGAGCACACCGACGAAATCTTGCGCAAGGTGCTCGGCTATTCCGACAAGGACGTTGCCGACATCAAGCGGTCCGGCGCGATCACGCCGCCCGAAAAGCCGGCCAAGGCAGAAGCGGCGTAACCATCTTTTCCCCTCTCCCACGAGGCGGAGGGGAGCACTCGGAGTTTAGGGAGAGATTTTTAGATGCGTATCGTCATTCACGGCCAGCAAGCCTTCGGCAAGGCGGTGCTCGAAGCACTGCTCAAGCGCGGCGAGAATGTGATTGCCGTCTACGTCGCGCCGGAAAAGCCGGGCGCTAAGGCCGATCCCTTGAAGGAAGCGGCGTTGGCGGCAAAGCTTCCGGTCTATCAGCCGGACTCCTACAAGAAGCCTGAGGTGTGGGAGGAGTTTCGCGCGCTCAAGCCCGACCTGCAGGTGATGGCCTTCGTCACCCTGTTCGTGCCGGAGGAATTTCTCAATATCCCGACCCACGGCTCGATCCAGTATCATCCTTCGCTGCTGCCGGCCTATCGCGGCGCCAGCGCCATTAACTGGCCGATCATCAAGGGCGAGAGCGAAACCGGGCTGTCGATCTTCTGGCCCGACAACGGCCTCGATACCGGCGATGTGCTGTTGCAGAAAAAGACGCCGATCGGCGCGAATGACACCCTTGGCACGGTCTATTTCGATCGCCTGTTTCCGATGGGCGTCGACGCCATGTTGGAGTCGGTCGACCTGGTGAAGGCCGGCAAGGCGCCGCGCATCAAGCAGGACGAGTCGAAGGCGACCTACGAGGGCCGCTGCGGTCCCGGCAATGCCAAGATCGACTGGGGCAAGCCGTGGGAGCAGATCGACCGCCTCATCCGCGGCTGCAATCCGGCGCCGGGCGCCTGGACCACGCTCGACGGCAAGCAACTCAAAATCTTTGACGCCAAGCCGCTACCCGCCAAGAACCCGAAGGGGATCGCTGGCAAGCTCGGCGAGATCGTCGCCATTGACAGCGACGGGTTTACCGTGGTTTGCGCCGACGGGCGCTTCAAGATTACGCGCGTCCAGGCCGACGGGCCCAAAATCGCCGGGAGCGAGTTTGCCACCAATGCTGGTCTCAACACAGGAATGAGGTTTTCATGAATCCGCCTACTGCTACCGCGGCGAAGGCCCCGGCTATCGCCGCGCAACACGCCGCTCCAAAATCCGACATCGAGATTGCCCAGGCCGCCAGAATGCGGCCGATCATCGACGTCGCCCGCGAGAAGCTCGGCATAGCGCCGGAAAACCTCGAGCCTTATGGGCACTACAAGGCCAAGATATCGCTCGACTACATCAAGACGCTGAAGGATCGCCCGAACGGCAAGCTGATCATGGTCAGCGCCGTCAATCCGACGCCGGCCGGCGAAGGCAAGACCACGACGACGGTGGGCCTGACCGACGCGCTCAACCATATCGGCAAGAAGGCGATGCTGTGCATCCGCGAGCCCTCGCTCGGTCCCTGCTTCGGCGTCAAAGGCGGCGCCGCCGGCGGCGGCTACGCCCAGGTGGTGCCGATGGAGGAGATCAATCTGCATTTCACCGGCGATTTGCATGCCATCGGCGCCGCGAATAACCTGCTCGCCGCCTTGATCGACAATCATATCTATTGGGGCAACGCGCTCGGCATCGATCCGCGCCGCATCACTTGGCGTCGCGCCGTAGACATGAATGAGCGCGCGCTGCGCTCCATCGTCTCCTCGCTTGGCGGCGTCGCCAACGGTTTCCCGCGCGAGGACGGCTTCGACATCACGGTGGCGTCCGAGGTGATGGCGATCTTCTGCCTCGCCACCGACGTGCAGGACCTCAAGAGACGGCTTGCCAACGTCGTGGTCAGCTACACCCGCGACCGCAAGCCGGTGCGCGCCGGCGACCTCAAGGCGCATGGCGCGATGACGGCGCTGCTCAAGGACGCGCTTGCGCCGAACCTCGTTCAGACGCTGGAAGGCACGCCGGCCTTCATCCATGGCGGCCCGTTCGCCAATATCGCCCACGGCTGCAATTCGGTGCTGGCGACGACCACGGCGCTCAAGCTTGCCGACTACGTCGTAACCGAAGCCGGCTTCGGCGCCGATCTCGGCGCCGAGAAATTCATGGACATCAAGTGCCGCAAGACCGGCATCGCGCCGGATTGCGCGGTGCTGGTCGCCACCATCCGCGCGCTGAAGATGCACGGCGGCGTCAAGAAGGAGGACCTCAAGAATGAGAACCTGAAAGCGCTCGAAGCCGGCATGGCCAACCTCGCCCGCCATATCGAGAACGTGCAGAAATTCGGCGTCGTGCCGATCGTCTCGCTCAACCGCTTCTCCGCCGACACCGAGGCCGAGATCAATCTGGTCGAGCAGAAATGCAAGGCGCTCGGCGTTGAAGCTTTGATGGCCGATCATTGGGCGCTGGGCGGCGAAGGCGCCGCCAATGTCGCGCGCGCCGTGGTGAAGGTCGCCGAAAGCGGCAAGAGCAAGCTCAAATACCTCTATCCTGACGACATGCCGCTCGTGGAGAAGATCCGGACGATCGCCAAGGAGATCTATCGCGCCAAGGATATCGAAGTGGACAAATCGGTGCGCGACCAGCTCGCGGCATTCGAGGCGATGGGCTACGGTAAATTTCCGATCTGCGTTGCCAAGACGCAATACAGCTTCTCGACCAATCCCGACGCCAAGGGTGCCCCGGCCGACCACGTCATCAAGGTACGCGATGTGCGGCTCTCCGCCGGCGCCGAGTTCGTGGTCGCGATCTGCGGAGAGATCATGACCATGCCAGGCCTGCCGCGGGTGCCGGCGGCGGATGCGATCGACGTCGGCGCGGATGGTCGCATCACCGGTTTGTTCTAACCGTCACTGTCAGCGACGAAGCAATCCAATCGGCTTGCCGCAAAGCTGGTTGCTTCGTCGCCGAGCTTGTCATCGGGACGGCTGCTTCGGGCCGGACCCGTTGGCTCCTCGCAACGACGCAATAGGAGGAGAAGTCAGATGATCAAGTTCTACTACAGCGGCGCGCCGAACCCGACCAAGGTCGCGCTGTTTCTCGAAGAGGCCGGTCTGCAATACGACCCGATCCCGATCGACACCCGCAAGGGCGAGCAACACAAACCCGGCTTCCTCGCCATCAATCCCAACGCCAAGCTGCCGGCTATCATCGACGGCGATGCCACCGTGTTCGATTCGAGCGCGATCCTGATGTATCTCGCCGAAAAGACCGGAAAGTTCCTGCCGGCGAAGACCGACAAGGCGCGCGGCGAGCTGCTGTCCTGGATGTTTTTCGTCTCCTCCGGCGTCGGCCCCTATGCGGGTCAGTCGGTGCATTTCCGCAACTATGCGCCGGAGAAGATTCCGTATGCGCTGAACCGCTATGCCTTCGAGGGCCAGCGCCATTTCGGCATTCTCGACGCGCGGCTTGCCAGGCAGAAATACATGCTGGGCGACACCTATACCATCGTCGACATGAACGTCTGGGGTTGGGCTCGCCTGGTGCCGAACGTGCTCGGCGAAGGCGCCTGGGACAAGTTCAAGAACCTAAAGCGCCTGACCGACGAGATCAGCGCCCGGCCGGCGGCCCAGCGTGCGACCGCGCTCAAGGACCGTCACAAGTTCAAGGCCGAGATGGACCAGGAAGCGCTGCACGCCATGTTCCCGCATCTGAAGGAGAAAGTGGCGTAGAGCCGCCGCGGCGGCGGAGACGAAATGCAAACGGCGCGGCCGCAAGGCCGCGCCGTTTGTGTTCAAATGTGTGGTTCGATCGCTAGAGCGGGATGAATTTTGGTCGAATCGTCATCCCGCTCTGGCCTTTTGCTTGCGCATGATCTTTTCCGAAAACCGGTTGCCACCCTCGGATCGAGTCCGAGGGCCGGCTTTTCGGGATCATGCTTTAGAACAAAACCGCTGCTTTCTGCAAAGCGATCCACAGACCCATACAGAACGGGATGCCCACCGCGAGCCAAGCCAGAACGGCGCCGGCACCGAAGCTGCCGCGGGCTGCGGTTTCCGCATTACCTGCGATGCGGTCCTCGCGCTGCAAAGCCCGCTCCTTGGCCAATTCTTCGTCGGTCATCAGATGCTTTGGATTGACCGGACTGACGAAGAAGTTGCAAACCAGTCCGGCGAACAACAAGCCTGCCATGACGTAGAGCGTCAGGTCGTAGACGAGATTATGTGGCAAGCCGTGATCGAGCTCGAACTGCCGCAATCCGGCGATGATCATCGGGCCGACGACGCCCGCGACCGACCAAGCAGTGACGAGCCGGCCATGGATCGCGCCCACCATCTGCGTTCCGAAAATATCGGCCAGATAGGCGGGAACGGTGGCAAAGCCGCCGCCATACATTGTCAGAATGATGCAAATCGACAGCACGAACAGCAGCGGCAGGCCGAGATGTCCCCACGTCGGCAGCAGACAGTACAGGATGATGCCGAGGATGAAGATCGTGTAGTACGTATTTTTGCGGCCGATCTTGTCGGACAGTGAGGCCCAGAAGATGCGGCCGAGGCAGTTGAACAGGCTGATCAAGCCGACCAAGCCCGCCGCCGCGGCGGCAATTCCGGCCTTCTGCGCCGCCGTGAGGTCACCGGTGACGTCGACGCCGAGCAACTTGGCGCCAAACACGTCCTGCAGCATGGGGCTTGCCATCGATATCACCGCGATGCCAGCCGTCACGTTCAGGCAGAGCACGCCCCAGATAAGCCAGAACTGAGGTATGCCCCACACCCGATCGGTGTGGACATGGCGCTGTGTGATCATGGCGTTGTTCGACTGCGCGGCTGGCGCCGCGGTCCATCCGATCGGCTTCCAGCCCGTCGGCGCGATCCTAAAGCCGAATGCGCCTGCGCTCATCACCAGGAAATAGATGATGCCCATGATGACGAGAGTGCTCGATACGCCGGGGACGCTGCCGCTGGCAGTGTTGGCCATCAGCCAGACGGCCAGCGGTGCGCCGATCAGTGCGCCACCGCCGTAACCGAGGATCGCGAAGCCCGTGGCCATGCCGCGGCGATCCGGGAACCATTTGATGAGCGTCGAAACCGGGGTGATGTAGCCCAACCCCTGCCCGATGCCGCAAAATATCGCGATGATGAATAGCAGCCAAAGCTGATGTAGCGGGAGCGCCACGCCCATGAGCACGAGGCCGCCGCCCCAGCACAAAGCAGCGATAAAGCCCGCTTTGCGCGGACCGGCATGTTCAAGCCAGCCGCCCCAGATCGCCGCAGATATACCAAGAACGGCGATAAATATCTCGAAGATGTGAGTGACGCCCGGAACGGTCCAGTTGCATGACGTAGTGAACAGCTCGTCGCTTAACGAGATTCCGGCGCACGTTGCCGGAGCGTTGCCGATGAGGCGCGTCATCGGCAGCCAGAACACGCTCATGCCGTAGGCCATGCCGATGCAGAGATGAATGGCCAAAGCGGCCGGTGGAACCAGCCATCGTGTGAAGCGCGGACCCGCAATGATGCGATCCCGCGCCAGTAAGCTAGGTGCGGCGGCCCCAGCGCCGCCGGCCTGCTCAATTGCCGTCATTGGCGTCCTCCTCAAGATGCGGCCCTTTTTGGGTCCGTTTTCGTTCGATTGGCCGACTTTTCTTTGGCAACCCCTCGAATTTTAGGACAGTGGCCAGCGCAATAGAGGGAATCAATGACCGATCACCTATCGTCTGATAGGTAAAAGCAATTGCGCGAAAGTGATCGACTTCAATTTTGGTCGGCAAAAAGCCGCGCCATGCCACGCGCCTCGGCAACGAGCGCTGCCGTCAGCGGTTTCATTGGTTTGCGCGCCGGCACTATCAGGCCGATGGTATGGGTCGCGTCGGGCTCGACAACCGGGATGGCGCGCAATTTCTCAGTGAGGCCGAGTGTCGCAGCGAGTCGCGCCGGCATCACAGTGGCCCAGCGGCCGGTGCGGACATGGGCGTAGAGCAGGATCAGTGAATTCGATTCGAGTGCCGGCTTGCGCTCACCGCCGGCGTCGTGCAGCAGGCCGTCGATCATCCGGCGCAATTTGGTGTCGGGTGTCAGCAGACAGAGCGGCACCTGCGCAACCTCAGCCCATGTCACCTTGTCGCGATCGCCAAACGGCGCGTTGGCGGCGATGATGAGGTGGTAGTGCTCGCGGAACAGCGGCACGCTGGTGACGCGGCCGTTCGGCTCGTGGTCCAGATAGGTCACGCCGGCGTCGATCTCGAGATTCTCCAGGAGCCGCAAGATCTCCTGGGCGTTGTGCGACAGCAGCGTGAACTGCACTTCGGGATGTCGTTCATGATAGGCCGCGGTCAGCGGTTCGATCAGGGCGTGCGACATGGGGATCGCCGCAAGCCGTAGCCGGCCGGTCAGCCCGTGCTTGAGGGCGTAGACCTCCTCGTGCATGGCGCGGGCATCGCCGACGATGCGGCGCGCCCATTCGAGCACGCGCTCGCCTTCCGGGGTGAAATCCTGGAATCGCGAGCCGCGATTGACCAAGAGCACGCCGAAGCTATCCTCCAACTGCTTCACCCCGGCCGACAGCGTCGGCTGAGTGACGCCGCACGATTCAGCCGCCCGGCCGAAATGTTGCTCGCGCGCCAGCGCGAGCAGGAATTCGAGTTTATCGATCACTGTTTATCGACCACCGTTTATCGACCACAGTAGACAGTGTGCCGCGGCAGGACGATCCGCGGCAGGACGATCCGCGAGACTTGGAAAAGCCCAGCCGAAATGGCTATCTTCACAATTATGCAGATGATAGGAAATCCAGAGGATAGTCAACTTATCAATAGAAATCCCCTATTGATTTGGCCGCCGATCGGGCGACCGTGGCGCAGTGGATTTCCAGGATTTCGCGAGGAGAAATGAGCCTGAACGTGCAACATCCGAATGTCCCATCCGGCCAGCGCCAGGGAACCGGCCGGCGCCGCGCGCCGCGCACGCCGAAGGGCCGTCAGGTCGACCTGCAGGCGGTCGCCGAAGTGCAGGCGCTGCTCACCGACCGGCCGCGCCGCCGTGACCTTTTGATCGAGCATCTGCATCTCATTCAGGACAAATACGGCCACATCTCCGCCGCCCATCTCGCTGCGCTCGCCGCGGAGATGAAGCTGGCACAAAGCGAGGTTTACGAAGTCGCGACCTTCTATGCGCACTTCGACGTGGTGAAAGAGGGCGACGCGCCACCGCCGCCGGTCACGGTGCGGGTTTGCGATTCACTGTCGTGTGCGCTGGCCGGCTCCGAACATCTGTTGGCCGAGCTGCCGAGGAAGCTCGGACCCGGCGTGCGGGTGGTTCATGCGCCCTGCATGGGAGCGTGCGATCATGCGCCGGCCTGTGCAGTCGGCCATGTCCAGGTGCTCGATGCCGATGTGGCGAAAGTCGTTGCCGCGGCGGCCAAGCCCGCGCACGCGGACGCCTATCCGACGCCGACGTCGTTCGACGTCTATGTGAAGGGCGGCGGATACGAGCTGCTCACGGCATGCATCGGCGGCAAGCGCAGCCGCGACGATCTCATCAAAATCGTCAGCGACGCGGGCCTGCGCGGCCTGGGCGGCGCCGGCTTCCCGACCGGCCGCAAATGGTCGCTGGTGCGCGCCGAGCCGGCGCCGCGCCTGTTCGCCGTCAATTGCGACGAAGGCGAGCCCGGCACGTTCAAGGACCGCTATTACCTCGAACGCGACCCGCATCGCTTCATCGAGGGCATGCTGATCGCGGCCTGGGTGGTCGAGGCGCCGGAGACCTATCTTTATGTACGCGACGAATATCCCGAGGTGATCCTGCTGCTGCGCGATGAGATCGCCAAGGTCGAGGCCGCCGGCCTCTCCGATCACACCGAGATTCATCTGCGCCGCGGCGCCGGCGCCTATATCTGTGGCGAAGAATCCGCGATGATCGAATCGATCGAGGGCAAGCGCGGCCTGCCGCGCCATCGTCCGCCCTATGTGGCCCAAGTCGGCCTGTTCGGCCGGCCGACCCTCGAACAGAATGTCGAGACGCTGTTCTGGATACGCGACATCGTCGACAAGGGCGCCGCGTGGGTGACCTCGCAAGGCCGCCATGACCGCAAGGGCTTTCGCAGCTTTTCCGTCTCCGGCCGCGTCAAGAATCCGGGCGTCAAGCTTGCTCCCGCCGGCATCACCGTGCGCGAATTGATCGACGAGTTCTGCGGCGGCATGGCCGACGGCCATACCTTCAAGGGTTATCTGCCGGGCGGCGCCTCGGGCGGCATCCTGCCGGCCGCCATGGCCGACCTTCCGCTCGACTTCGGAACGCTGGAAAAATACGGCTGCTTCGTCGGGTCGCACGCGGTTGTCGTCCTGTCCGATAAGGACGACATGAAAGCCGTGGCGCTCAACCTCATCAAATTCTTCGAAGACGAGAGTTGCGGGCAGTGCACGCCGTGCCGGGTCGGCACCGAGAAGGCCGCCCACCTGATGGCCAATGGGCCGTGGGATGCGGCCCTGCTCGACGAGCTGTCGGCGCTGATGCGCGACGCCTCGATCTGCGGGCTCGGCCAGGCGGCGCCGAATCCGTTGCTGTGCGTGCTAAAATACTTTCCCGACGAGCTGAAAAAGCCGCTGGGACATTGGTGATTGGAAGGCTTGATCCGATGAGCGACGCGACCGATCAAAAACCCAAGACATTCACGATCGACGATCGCGAAGTCGATATTCGTCCCGGCGAGACCATCTTCCGCGCCGCGCGCCGCCTCGGCATCGAGTTGCCGCATCTGTGCTACTCGCCGCAGCCTGGCTACCGGCCCGACGGCAATTGCCGCGTCTGCATGGTCGAGGTCGAGGGCGAGCGGGTGCTGGCGGCGAGCTGCATCCGCAACCCGGCGCCGGGCATGAAGGTCAAGACCCAGACCGACCGCGCCAAGGCCGCGCGCAAGATGGTGGCCGAGCTGCTGCTCGCCGACCAGCCGGCCCGCGAGGTCGCCCACGATCCGGATTCCGAATTCTGGCAGGTCGCGACCCGCATGGACCTCAAGCAGCGCCGCTTCCCGCGCCGCGAGGCGCCGCAGCCGGACCGCAGCCACGTCGCCATGGCGGTCAATCTCGACGCCTGCATCCAGTGCAATCTGTGCGTCCGCGCCTGCCGCGAAGTGCAGGTCAACGACGTCATCGGCATGGCCGGCCGCGGCCATGGCGAGAAGATCGTGTTCGACTTCGACGATCCGATGGGCGCCTCGACCTGCGTCGCCTGCGGCGAATGCGTGCAGGCTTGCCCGACCGGCGCGCTGATGCCGGCCACCATGGTAGACGACAACAACGTCCACAACGGCAAGCCCGACCGCTCGGTCGACAGCGTCTGCCCCTATTGTGGCGTCGGCTGCCAGCTCACCTACCACGTCAAGGACGACAAGCTTGCCTATGTCTCGGGCCGCAACGGGCCGGCCAACGAGAATCGGCTGTGCGTCAAGGGCCGCTTCGGCTTCGACTACGTGCACAACCCGCAGCGCTTGTTGAAGCCGATGATCCGCAAGGATGGCGTGCCGAAAGTGCCGCACGAGTTTATCGATCCGTCCAACCCATGGACTCATTTCCGCGAGGCGACCTGGGACGAGGCACTGGATCGCGCCGCCGCAGGCTTGAAGAAGATCCGCGACCGTGAAGGGCCGAAGGGCCTCGCCGGCTTTGGCTCGGCGAAAGGCTCCAACGAAGAGGCCTATCTGTTCCAGAAGCTGGTGCGCACCGGCTTCGGCACCAACAACGTCGATCACTGCACGCGGCTCTGCCACGCTTCGTCGGTCGTGGCGCTGATGGAATGCGTCGGCTCCGGCGCGGTGTCGGCGACCTTCAACGAGTGCAAGAACTCCGAAGTGATTTTCGTGATCGGCTGTAATCCGACCGAGAATCATCCGGTCGCCGCGACCTTCTTCAAGCAAGCCAAGAAACGCGGCGCCACGCTGATCGTGGCGGACCCGCGCGGCCAGGCGCTCAAGCGCCACGCCACCCACATGCTGCAATTCAAGAACGGCGCCGACGTGGCGATGCTCAACGGCATGCTCAACACCATCGTCACCGAGAAGCTCTACGACGAGCAGTACATCCAGACCTATGTCGAAGGCTTCAAGGCGTTCGCCGAGAGCATCGTGGACTACACGCCGGAAGAGATGGCGCCGATCTGCGGCATCGAGGCCGACGTCATCCGCGCCGTGGCGCGCAAGTTCGCCCGCGCCAAATCGGCGATCATCTTCTGGGGCATGGGGGTTTCGCAGCATACCCACGGCACCGACAATGCGCGCTGCCTGATCGCGCTGTCGCTGATCACCGGCCAGATCGGCCG